>NZ_FPBY01000039.1 GCF_900116755.1 Clostridium sp. DSM 8431 | reverse complement strand
GAAGAATAGCAAAAGAAGGAATCTAGTGATTGATTCCTTCTTTTTAACGTTAACGCATAAGGAAAATATAAAATTTTTTTGATGTTAAGCACTGATTTTGACTGGCTTTCTCATATGTAAGATGTTCAATGCGTTAAAAATAAAAATATAGTGCCGCAAAAGAACCAAAAAGCAAAATAATTAAATTGTATTTTAATATGAAATTATTTTACTTTTAGAACCTTTTGCATGGCAAAACAAAGCTGCTTCCTGCGCTGAAAAGCGTGGCGTCAGCCACTTTGTTCATCTATAAGAAAATATAGAACTTCTTTAATAGCGAGCACTGATTGTTACAGGCTTTTTGCTATGCAGTTATTTCAATTTTTTAGCTTATGCTAAATTGAGAATATTTTTTTGGTGAAATACCAACTGCTTTTTTAAAAGTTTTTAAGAAGTTGCTATAGTCATTAAAACCACATTTCTCACAAACATCATTAACATTTAAACCATCAGATAGCATAGATTTTGCTATGGATATTCTTCTTGCAGAAAGATATTTATTTATAGTTGTACCAGTAGCAGATTTAAATATTCTACATATGTATGACTTACTTAAGAAAAAGTGATTTGCTAAATATTCAATTGTTATATCATCTGTTATATTTTGATTTATATATTTAAGTATTTGTTCAACTTGTTCATTATATTGATATGTAGTATGTTTTTGAATTGGACTATTATTAGAAATATATAATTTATTAATTGAAGTCATAAGTTCTAAAAATGTAGCATATTCAATCATATCACTGCCAAAACCTTCAGCTGTAGTAATTTTATTTATAAAATATAAGAATCTATTTTGTTGCTCTTTATCTAAAGATACTTTGTGACAGAATTGTTCATTTCTATCAGAGAAACATAAAGCTAAATTAGTTTCCTTTGAAGAAATAGATTTTAAAAATTCAGGATAAATAGAAATCACTATTCTTTCATGAATTATTTTATCAAGTTTGGATATATAGTGACTTTCAAATTCGTTTATTACAAATATATCACCAGGATTTATATCATAGAATTTATTATCTATTAGAAATTGTCTACCTCCAGATATTGAATAATATATCTCATAACAGTCATGTATATGCATGTTCATTGGTTTTTCTTCATTGTACAAATGTGCTATTGAAAAGTATTTGTCATCAATGCATTTTTTTATTGAAGAATTACAAGATGTTTGCTCTTTCATGTTTCCCCTTCTTTCTTATGTAAAAAAATTATTATCATATATACAAGTGTGTAATCGATTTATGTAAAAATAAATAATTAATGTGTATATATGGAATGCTACTATATAATTATAAATAAATTGTTCAATATTTGCAATATTTAAGAAAAAATAAAACAGGAATTGGAGAATATGAACTGGTATACTAGAGTCATAAAGTAAATAAATAGGAAAAAAGATTGGGAGGATTTTATTATGGATTTCATGAAGAAGTTTTCACTAGAAGGAAAAATAGCTCTAGTAACTGGAGCATCTTATGGTATAGGATTTGCAATCGCTACATCATATGCTAAAGCTGGAGCAACTATAGTATTTAATGATATAAAACAAGAATTAGTTGATAAAGGTATAGCAGCATATGCTGAATTAGGAATAAAGGCACATGGTTATGTATGTGACGTTACAGATGAAGATGCTGTTCAAGCTTTCGTAAAAAAGGTAGAAGAAGAAGTTGGAATAATAGATATACTAGTTAACAATGCTGGAATTATTAAACGTATTCCAATGTTAGAAATGTCAGCAAAAGACTTTAGACAAGTTATAGATGTAGATTTAAATGCTCCATTCATCGTTTCAAAGGCAGTAATTCCAGGAATGATTAAAAAAGGTCACGGAAAAATAATAAACATCTGTTCAATGATGAGTGAATTAGGAAGAGAAACAGTTTCTGCTTATGCAGCAGCTAAGGGTGGATTAAAGATGTTAACTAGAAACATCTGTTCAGAATATGGTGAATACAACATTCAATGTAATGGTATTGGACCTGGATACATAGCTACTCCACAAACTGCACCACTTAGAGAAGTTCAAGCAGATGGTTCAAGACATCCATTTGATCAATTTATCGTAGCTAAGACTCCAGCAGCTAGATGGGGAACTGCAGAAGACTTAATGGGACCTGCTGTATTCTTAGCATCTGATGCATCTGACTTCGTAAATGGTCATGTATTATATGTTGATGGTGGTATATTAGCTTACATTGGTAAACAACCACAATAGGAGGCAGTTAGTCTATGAAAATAGCATTAATTAATGAAAATAGCCAAGCTGCTAAGAACTCTTTAATTTGTGATACTTTAAAGAAGGTTGTAGAGCCAAAAGGTTATGAAGTTTTTAACTATGAAATGTACTCAGCTGAAGATGATGCTAGTCTTACATATGTTCAAAATGGTATTCTTGCAGCAATACTATTAAATTCAGGAGCTGCAGATTATGTAGTAACTGGATGTGGTACTGGTGAAGGTGCAATGCTTGCATTAAATTCATTCCCAGGGGTACTATGTGGTCACATTGTAGATCCTTCAGATGCATATATGTTTGCACAAATAAATGATGGTAATGCAGTTGCAATTCCATTTGCAAAAGGATTTGGATGGGGAGCAGAATTAAATCTTGAGTATATGTTTGAAAAACTATTCTCTGGAAAGAGTGGACAAGGATATCCAAAAGAAAGAGTTGTTCCTGAACAAAGAAACAAGAAAATATTAGATGAAGTTAAGAAGATAACTCATAATGATATGATTACAATATTAAATAATATTGATCAAGATCTTTTAAAGGGAGCAATTGCTGGACCTAAGTTCAAAGAATATTTCTTTGATAACTGCAAATGCGACAAGATGAAAGAGTACATTACTAATCTTTTAGGTTAGTTAATGATATATGTTAGAACTGTTCTTGGTATGATTTTTTAATCATATTAAGGCAGTTCTTCTTTTATATACATAAGAATAAAATTCTGTAATTAGGAAATTAATAATATGGAAGATGGTGAGGAACATGAATTATAAAATAATATATAATGATAAAAATATTGAATTTACAAACAGCTGCTTAGCTCTAGCTTTTTCAGGAGATACAGATAAAAATTTTTATAGAGTAGATAATGATATAGTTGAAGTATGTTATTTAGATATTAATAACATTAATGAGAGTAGAGACTTGAAAGATAAGTATAAGACAATATTCATATTAATAAATTTTATTAAAAGTGATGAAGTTGAAAAGATATACAGTTTGCTTAATTATAATAATGTAATTGTAGCTTCAATAAATAAAGATAGCAGTATCATTAAAGATGATAAAGTAATAAGCTTAAAAGGTTTTAATAAAAAGATTAGCATAGAAGCACTTATAAAGATGTTTTCAAACAAAGAGATTTTAATGAAAATAAAGAATAGAGAAGTTTCATCTTCCATAGTTATAGGTAATGAATCTATGGAAAACCATATAGAAAAAATACTTGAGAATTTAATTCGTAATTTTACACATATAGAAAATTATAAAGAATATATAATGTATCTTTGTGCTAATGAGGAGTTTAATATTGCGGAAGTAGCATATCTAGAAGATTTAATGAATGAATATTTATATAAGGCTGATAAAATTAAGATTCAGCAGTTTAAAAATGGTGAAATAAAAGACAATGTTCTTTATTCTATTTTAGCAATTAAATAAAAAAGATAGATATTTTAAGATGAATTCTTATTTTGAAAAGATATTCTTTTTTAGGAGTGTTAAAAAATATATATAATATGATGAATAGTAAATTAACGATGACTAAAGTGTTCAAAACCAGATAATATAAGGAAAATACTTTACTTTGAAAAATATTTTTTTGCTTAAATAAGTTAAAAAAATATTTTTTTTATTTAAAAAAATTGTTGAATAATGTCACTTAGTATAAAATAAGATTGTCCCGTTAGGGAAAAAATTTTGTAGGAATGTTAAAAAATAAACAAAGGAGAAGATCACGGTGTTTGAAATAATTAAAAAGACATTAACAGACAACTCAATAGTAGGTGCAATTTTTTCATCAATTTCAATTATTTTATTAGGATTTTATATAAGAAAAAAAGAAATCATAAATTCAACTGCATCTAAAATGTTAACAAAAGTGGTACTTACAGTTTCATTACCAGCCTTAGCATTTACATCATTTATGAAAGACATAAATGGAAAGCAATTACAAGAAGGTATGGGTATTTTAATTTGGGGATTTGCAATTTATATCTTATTAATTCCAATTACTAAGATAATGTTTGCAAAAGTAAAAGGTGATAAGCAAGATGTATATAGAGTATTAGTTATATTTGGTTCTACTACATTCTTTAGTACACCAATAGTAACAGCTGTATATGGTTCAGATGGAACAATGTTATCAAATATATTTAATATAGCATATAGAGTTTTCCTATATTCTTACGCATTCATAAAAATGTCTGGTGTAAAAATGGATAGAGAAAACTTTAAGAAGAATATGAAACAAATATTCTTAAACCCAATTATATTAGCAACATTTATAGGATTATTAATATGGTTATTCCAAGATAGCCTTCCACAAGTTGCGGTTACAGTTAAGGGTGAAGTTAAGAACTATGCATTCTTAAGAATCGATCAAACAGTGCCATGGTTATACAAACCACTTGATTACTTAAAAGCATTAGCATCACCACTTGCATGGTTAGCAATCGGAGCAACTTTAGCTGAAGTTCCATTTAAGAAAGCTGTAGCACAAAAGGATGCTTGGACTTATAGTTTAATAAAAGTTGTTTGTGTACCAGTAATCAACTTTATATTATTACTAGTAGTTTATAAACTTGGTATAATTCCAGTTTCATTCGTAGGAATGGCAACAACAGTATTAATGATGGCAGCTCCAACAGCAACAGTTGCAGCAGCTTACGCTATAAGCTACGACAGAGAAGCATTATTTACATCTAACTGTTCATTATTATCAACAGTAGTAGCTGTAGCAGCAATGCCAATATGGATTGTAGTGTTAGAAGTAATCAAAAATATAGGATTATTTGCATAGATTATTTCACATAAACAAAGGAGGAAAGTGTTATGGTTAAATTAGTTTGTTATGGAGTTAGAAAAACA
Source organism: Clostridium sp. DSM 8431 (assembly GCF_900116755.1). GTDB lineage: Bacteria > Bacillota > Clostridia > Clostridiales > Clostridiaceae > Clostridium. The sequence continues at coordinate 18,533 of NZ_FPBY01000039.1, read as the reverse complement.
GAAGTTAAGTACTTTAAAGAAATTAACAAAAAATTTGGGTATGACTTAAAGTTAATAGAAGATTATTTAAATGAAGATAATGCAGATGAAGCATTAGGTGCAGAAGCAATAATGGTTAGAGGAAACTGCATATGTAACAGAGAAAACTTAACTAAGTGGAAGGAAAATGGATTAAAGGTTCTATTAACTAGAACAGTAGGTTTTGATCACATTGACTTAGATGTAGTTAAAGAATTAGGAATTCCATGTGCAAGAGTTCCAGGTTATTCTCCAAATGCTATTGCAGAATTAGCAGTAACTTTAGCAATGATGTTATTAAGGCATACAGCTTATGCAGTAGATAGAACAAGCAAGAAGAATTTCTTAGTTGACCCATTTATGTTTAGTAAAGAAATAAGAAATTGTACAGTTGGTATAATTGGAGCTGGTAGAATAGGTTTAACAGCAGCTAAGTTATTTAAAGGATTAGGTGCTAGAGTGGTTGCTTATGATGTATTCCAGAGCGATGCTGCTAAAGAGGTAGTTGAATTTATGGAATTAGATCAGTTATTAGCTGAATCAGATGTTATATCAATGCATATGCCATACATAAAGGGATCAAATGATCACATGATAAATAAAGACCTTATAGCAAAAATGAAAGATGGAGCTATACTAGTTAACACTGGTAGAGGTGAAGTTCAAGATGCTAATGACATAATGGATGCTATTGAAAGCGGAAAATTAGGTGGATTTGGTACAGACGTTATCGAATATGAAAGTGATTTATTCTTCCAAGATTTAAGTGGACAAGAATTAAAACAAAAAATGCACCAAAGAATAGTAGATCTTTATCCAAAGGTTCTAATAACTCCTCATATTGGTTCATACACAGATGAAGCACTATGTAATATGATAGAATATTCTTATGAAAATTTAAGAGATATATTAGAAGATAAAGAATGCAAAAATAGATTAGCATAATTAAATAAATATAAGGCATATTATTAAGGTAACCTTAGTAATATGCCTTATTTTTATGTTATATTTTATTATTAGAGGTGATTTATTATACAAATGAAGAAGAGTTTTAAAACCCAAATTACTGTTTCAGCATTAATAGTTACTATAATTCCTCTTGTTTTATCCTATTCATTAGCCTTAAATATAAAGCTTAAAGATAATGAAGATAGAATAAAAAATACTTTGCAAGAGGTAACAACTATTATATGTAGAAATTCATTAATTCAAAATAATTTATTTAATAAAAATGAGAATGAAGAAATTCAAAATTATACTAAGGATGTTATTGAGGCATTTGATGATATAGATATAATAGTTATATCTGATATGACAGGAAAAAAATACTCACATTTAGATGAAACTCAGATAGGAGATATTTTTATTGGAGAAGACAAATATAATGTTTTAAATAATGGAAGTTCCTATTTTTCTTTGAAAGAAGGTTCTATGGGGAAAACCCTTAGATGGTTTCAGCCGATATATTATGTAGATACACAAGTTGGCTTTGTAATGATGGGTAAGTACTATAAGGATATGCGTATTTTAAATGAGAAAGTAAAGCTTGTATACTTACTTTTATTTATTATTTGTTTAAGTATATCATGGGTAGGAGCAACTAGATTTGCAATGAAGGTAAAAGAAGCAATGCTTGGAATGGAACCAGATGAAATTACAAAATTATATAAAGAAAAAAATATTCTTATAGATAGTGTTAAAGATGGAATAATAGCTATAAATAAAGATGGTGAAGTTAGTGAAATAAATAAAATATGTTTTGAAATGTTTGATAACTTTAATTATGAAGAAGTTAGGGATAAACTAGATATATTTATTAGATGTAGACTTGATGTTGAAATGAAAGAGTTTATTATTGATAATAAAAAGATTTTTGTTACAGTTAAGCATATTATGAATGATAAAAAATATTTAGGAGTAATTATAACATTAACTGATAAAAATAATATTAATAAGATAGCAAAAGAGATTACTGGAATTGATGAAGTAGTTAAAAATCTAAGGGCTAGTGCTCATGAATATAAAAATAATTTATATGTACTTTTAGGATTATTACAATTAAAAGAGTATGATGAAGCAACTAACTATATTTTAAAGCTTGAAGAAATGCAGAAAAATAGTAGTATAAAATTTGCGGATATAAAAGATTCTTATGTACGTGCTCTTTTAATAAGTAGAGAAGCAGCTGCAAAGGAAAAGAAAATTAAGTTGTCTATGACAGAAGAATCATTTTTAGAAGAGAATCATGGTATAATAAGTTCGTTTGATATTATCACTATATTAGGTAATTTACTTGAAAATGCTTTTGATGCTTGTTCAGATATTGATTTAAGAGATAAAAGAGTTGAAATATCTTTATTTGAAGATGATGATGTAGTTGAGATGCAAGTTAGAGATAATGGTATAAAGATGGATTCATCTTTAAAAAATAAAATTTTTGAAGAGGGAGTATCGTCAAAAGCAGAAGGAAGAGGAATAGGTCTTTTTCTAATTAAGAGCAGAGTAGATCTATATAATGGGAATATAGAAATAGAAGAATTTGAGAACGAAAAAATATTTGTAGTTACGATATATAAAGGGAGAAAAAAATGATAAAAGTACTAATAGTTGAAGATGACCCTATGGTGGCATTAATAAATAGAAAATATTTAGAAGAGATAGGGAATGTAGAAATAGTAGATACAGTAATGTATGAAGAAGAAGTTCTAAAAGTATTAAATAGTAAGAATGTAGACTTAATTCTTTTAGATGTTTATCTTCCAGGTAAAAGTGGAATTGAAATATTAAGTGATTTAAGAAAACAAAATTATTATCAGGATGTAATTATGATAACAGCAGCTAATAGTTCAGAAGAAATTGATAAGGTATTTGCCTATGGTGTTGTAGATTATTTAATAAAACCTTTTGATTTTAATAGGTTTAAAGAAGCTATTAATAAATTTAATCATAAAAAAAGTATTATTGAAAATAATGATAAAATAACACAGGATGATTTAGACCGTATGTTAAAAAGTACTGTGGAAAAAGAAAAAATTACTTTGCCAAAAGGGCTTAATAAAAGGACTTTTGATAAGGTAATAGAATATTTATCAATGAATAGCAATGAAGATTTTACTCTTAGAGAAATAGCAAGAGAATTAAAAATAAGTAATGTAACAATAAAAAAATATATGGATTACTTAGAAAGTATAGATAAAGTTGTTGTAGAAATTGAATATGGTAATATAGGAAGACCTGAACTAAAATATCATTATAAGAATTTATAAAATACTAGGCTCCATCTAAAGAAAAATATGTTATAATATGAAATATAGACTAAATAACATATTTTTTGTAAAAAAGGGGAGATTCGTATGACATTTGAAAAAAATAAGTTCATTGGTTTTTTGGGATTATTATCATTAGTAGGACTTAAGGGGTTTATAACAGGAAATTACTTATGGTTCATATTTTTTATCAATTTAGCATGGTTTACATTTTTTTATGAAAATAGTGTGATTTATAAAAAGTAAAATTTAATACATAAAAGATAAGAGAGAGCGTAAGAAAATCCATAAGCTCTTTCTTATTTTATAGAATTCCATGGTAAATTGAGAATTATAAAGGAAATGGAAGAAAGAATACTTATAGCTTATTTATATATTTTATATTATATAGTAGTTGAATTATAATAAAAATATTGTGGAAATACTTATTTGTAAATTAAATACTTAAATGATATAATATAACTAAATTCACTAGATGAAAGGAGGAGTGGTCAGAGAAGACCGTTTTTAATGAAGAAAAGAGTAATATCAACTATAATAGCAGTTACATTATTAACTACAGCTACTTTACCAGTTATTAATGTAAAAGCTACGCCAGATTCAAATCAAGTAGTAGAATTTGATAAGAATACTCAGAATAAATATTCTGAAATTGAGGGTAGATATAATGAATTGACACAAAAAGTAGAGGAATTAGATGACCAAATAAGCACTCTAATTGCTGAAATAAATGATAATAATCGCAAAATAGAAAACGTTAACAAAGAAATAGATAATACTAACAAAGAAATTGAACAAAAGAAGGAAGATATAGCAGAGCAAGAGACTGTGCTAGGAAAGAGATTAAGAGAATTATATAAATCTGGAGGGCAAGGAAAGTATATTTCTTTATTATTCTCTGCAGAAAGTTTTTCAGACTTAATATCAAAAGTTCAGGATGCAGCTAAGATAGTTAGCTTAGATCAAAAGGTAGTTAATGAATTGACTGATAGTAAGAAAAAACTTGATGATAGTGTAGATTCTCTTCAAAGTAAGGTTAAAGAGATTAGAAATTTAAATGATGAAATACAAGAACAAAAATCTGATCTTGGAAGTAAGAAAGAAGAGCAACAAGCAGTAGCTCAAGAGGTAAAGGCTGAAAAAGATAAGTTTGAAAGTGAAAACTTAGTTCCAATGGAAAAATCAATTATTGAACCTTGGACTATGCAAGCTACCGATAGTAGTAAATCTTTAGATGAAATTAAAAATGCACTGCAAGTTGTTCAAAATTTAAAATCACAGATAAAAAGTTCTGAAGTAAGTGCTGAAGCTGATGATACAATTAAGAAATCTAATGATATAATTGCCCAAAAAGAAGCTGAAAAAGCTGCTGCAGCTTCTGCTACGCAGAATTCAAAACAAGTAAAGGCTGATATAAATACAAGTGTAGTAGCATCAGGTAATGCTCAAAATTTAATTGACTATGCCATGAGATTTATTGGTGTTGATTATGTATGGGGAGGAACAACTCCAAGTGGGTTTGATTGTTCAGGATTTACTCAATATGTTTTCAGTAACGCAGCTGGAAAGAGGATAGGTAGAACAACATATGATCAAGTTACAAGTGGAGTAGAAGTTTCTTTTTCAAATCTACAACCTGGAGATTTAATTTTTCCAAGTGACCATCATGTAGGTATATATGTTGGTAATGGTCAAATGATACATGCACCTCATACAGGAGCAAAGGTAACTGTAGCACCATTATATGGTTTCTGGAGAGCAAGAAGAATATTATAATTAAGTCAAAAAAATAGGGGATATTAAGGACTGATTTCTTAGAGAAGTTGGTCCTTTTTTTGACAAAGTGATAATTTAAGATAGTTATTTAAATTACAATAATAAATATTTTTAGATATTCTATGAAAAGTGTGTAAAATTTGTTATAATCAAAAATGATAGTGGGTTACAATTTATTAATGAGGTGGGTGAATTAAGTTGCCTAATGAAGTAGAGAATAGAAGAGCTTTTTTTAGAATTAATTTAGATATTCCTATGTGCGGACAACTAACAATTTTAGAAGTTAACGGAGTTGAAATACGTAAAGGTTTTACTAGTATTTGCATTGAGGATATAGGGGCAGGAGGAGTTAGATTTAAATCTAAGCTTGATATACCCAAAACAGATACAGCAAGATTGGGAGTTAAATTTAAACTATATGATAAAGAATATTTACTTCCAGCATCTGTAGTATGGAAAGCAGATGTAGATGGTAAATTTAAAAGATACGGATGTAAGTTCGAAATTTTAGATTCAGAAAAGGAACATTATTTGGGGATATTTAATAGATTTTCTATATCATGTGCCAAGAGGGATCACCAATCTTATAACGAATGCAATAAAAGTAAATGTGCATTAAAACAAGAGAAAAAATAATATATTTATAAATAGAGCCTTGATATATAGTATATCAAGGCTTCAATACTTTAATTGTATATTTTTTCATTAAATCCTGCTAATGTAATAGCAATATTAAGGTTTCCATTTCTGGTTCTTAATTCATCAATAAACTTTTTTTGATTACTATTAGGATCAAGAATAAGCTGATAATTTAATTCAAAAAGAGAACCGAAATCTCTTGTCTTAATTTTTTGTAAGTACCAGCTATTACAGTAATTTTCTAATATATCATCGAATACGTCATCGTAATTTAAATCTTCAGGAATAGTTATTTTTAATTGAACAACCTTACCTTTTTGCTTACCAAAATTAATTTTGTTTAGTAATACTAGCAATAAACATATAATTACAGTAAATAATATAGCATAACCTACATAGCCCATACCACAAGCCAAACCAACAGCTAAAGTAAAGAATACATATGAAATATCTTTAGGATCTCCAGGAGCACTTCTAAAACGAATAATAGAAAATGCACCAGCTAAGCTAAATGCCCTAGCAACGTTATTTCCTACTAACAGTATAATTATTGAAATTATTACTGGAAGCATTACAAGAGTTAAAGCAAAACCATTACTGTAGCCCTCTTTTTTCTGATTTTCCATATATACTATGCTTATAATTAGTCCCAGTACTATTGAAGTAAATATTATTATTAAAGTATTAGTTAATGTAAATGATTCCCCGTTTGTAGATGATATTAAACTTTCTAACATGCTTCTTTTCTTCCATATTTTTTATTCTCTTTGCAATAATCCATAAATTCATTTCCGTATTTAGAAAAATGAGTAGTATAAATTGATAAGTCCGAAAGAATATTACTAAACCATAAAGGCATAGCACCTAAAATTTTAACTTCCATTAAAAATTTTTCAGGACCTAATAAGTCTCTTCCAAAACTTCCTGCTTCTAAGGAAAGTTTTTCGCGTCTAACTTGAATAGAGTTATCAAAAGTCAATCGAAAATCTTTATTGTCTTTTGCAAAGAATGCATTTCGACTATAACTTATATATACCTTAGGATAGACTGTATTATTGCTTAGATAATATTCAAGCTCATTAAAGATTTGCTTTGTAACATAATCAATATTTTCTGGTCTTTTTCTTGTTTCTAAAAATTCATAAGCTTGCCCCAAAGTTATGACAACTCTTCTTTTTGTAACAATTCCATTTATTTTTTTCTTTAGTTCAAGAAAGACTTCGTCATCTAAAGAGGTTGGTATTTTATAACTTCTAAGTCTCAATTTTTCCTTATAATAAGGTTTTGATATAGAATGGCGAATTACATCATTGTTATTAGTATCATAATATATGTTGTAAATGTTGTAGTTTCGTCCATTCCTACAATGTTTATCAGGTTCCATGAATTCTAAAATTCTAGGAATAAACTTATCATATTGTTCTTTTGTTAAAATAAATTTTTTTTCATAACGCTTAAAAGATTTGATAGCCATATAAGTAATCCTTTCTTTTCTAAAAATTTAATATTCATATTTCTATGGTGTAATTATATATTTTAAAGCTTAAACAAAACTTAAGTTGTTAAATTTGTAGTGAATTTGTGTTAAAATATAATTAATATGGAATAAAAAGGAAGGGAAGTCAAAGATGAAAAAATTAAAAACAAAATTTATACGTCTTAATATTGTGATTGTAATAGCTGTAGCTATAGCAACAGGGAGCCTCAGTGTTATTTTTCTGAATAAAAATAATAAGAATACTATGACTAATTATGAAGAAGCGTTAAAAGATGGTTATGATAATGTTATAAAGTATCAAGTTGAGAATGTAATTTCATTATTAAATGGAATATATAATAAGCAGATAAATGGACAACTATCAGAGGATGAAGCAAAGGAAGAAGCAAAGAACTTAGTTAAGAGTTTGAGATATAATGAAGATGGTTATTTTTGTATCTATTCTACAGATGGAACCTTAATAGCGCATCCTATGTTTCCTGAACAAGAAGGGATATATAGATTAAATGAGGTGGATAAAAATGGAGTGAAGTTTATCCAGAATATTATTAAGATAGCAGCAATTGATAAAGGAGGCTTTACAGAATTTTATTATAGTAAACCAGGACAGGATGAAGCTGCTCCTAAACGTGTATATTCAGAACTTTTTAATCCTTATGGATGGGTTATTACTACAGGTAATTATATAGATGACATAGATGTTAAATTGGCAGAAAAAGAAAAAGACCTTAATGCTACTATTATGAATACCAATATTGGAATAGTTATTATTAGCTTTATATTAATGTCTATATCTACAGGTATAGCAGTTAAGTTTTCAGATAAGCTATTAAAACCAATAACAGGTATAAAGGACTTTGCTGAGAGATTAGCTAAGTATGATTTTTCAAAAGAACTTGAAATTAATGATGAAACTGAACTAGGAAAAACTGCAGAAGCTTTAAATTTGGCTCAAAGTAATATTAAAAAGTTAATAAAAAAGATAAGTGATTGTGTAGAAGATTTAACTTCATCAGCAGAAGATTTATCAAGATTAAGTACAGATGTTAATAATAAAGTTGATATTGTAAGTGATTTTACAAATGAAATAGTTAATAATATGAGTGATTCAAAACATTCAGTAGATGAAGTTCATGTTTGTATAAATGAAATTACTTCAAGTGTTAGTGATTTAGCATCTAAATCTACTGATAGCAGTGGAATATCTATTGATTTTAAAGAGAAATCACTAAAATTAAAAGAAAAAACTACGAGTGCATTAAATAATACAGAAGGTATATATAATGAAAAAGAGAAAAAAATATTAGAGTCTATTAAATATGGAGAAGTAGTAAAAGAAGTATCAGCTACAGTTGATGAGATATCAGATATTGCAGAGGAGACTAATATGCTTGCTTTAAATGCAGCTATTGAATCTGCAAGAGTAGGAGAAGCTGGAAGAGGTTTTGCTGTAGTATCTGAAGAGGTAAGACAGCTTGCAGAACAATCTTCATCATCAGCAGAGTCAATTCAAGAAACAGTAGCTAAAATTGAACATGCATTTATGAGTTTATCAAAGGATAGTAAAGAGATTCTAGATTTTATGAGCGAGGATGTTAAAAAGCAATTTAATGAATTTATTTTATCTGGTGAATATTATTATGAAAATGCAGAAAAAATAAGTTCTATATCAGAAGATATTGCTGCTATGTCTGAAGAACTTAGTGCATCAATGGAGGAAATAAATTCAATGATTTCAAGTATGGCTGAAAATACTGAAAAGTCAACAGATAACTCTTCTAAGATTTTAGTTAAAGTTAGAGAAACTTCTAATGCTATGGAAGAAGTCGCAGTAACAGCAGAGAAACAGAATGTGTTGGCAAAGGAATTAAATAAATTAATAAAAGATTTCAAGATATAATAAATACTTTTGAGTTAAATATTGACAACTAGGGGTGAAAAACTTAATATGATAATATAAGTTAATAAAGAATAATCTTGTGATAAGGAAGAGTAATTAAATTTATTTTCTACACAGAGAGTTAGGAGTATGCTGGAAACCTGACAGAAAAGATTTAATGAATGGGCCTTTGAAGAATAAAGAGAAATTATTAAAGAGTATCGGATATGGGGCTCGTGCACCTTATAGCATAGTTAGTATGTTAGTACTAAAACATAGAGAGGTATTTAAATACAATTTAGGTGGTACCGCGGATAAAACTCCGTCCTATTAAAATATAGGATGGAGTTTTTTGATGTCTATGAGAATAAAAAAGAGGAGTGGAAAAATATGGCAAAAGAAATTATATTAACAGGTGATAGACCAACAGGAAAATTACATATTGGGCATTATGTAGGTTCATTAAAAAATAGAGTTCAGCTTCAAAATTCAGGAGATTATAGAAGCTTTATAATGATAGCTGATCAGCAGGCTTTAACTGATAATGCAAGAAACCCAGAAAAGATTAGAAATAGTTTGATAGAGGTAGCCTTAGACTATTTGGCAGTAGGTATTGATCCATTAAAATCTACTATTTTAGTACAATCACAAATACCAGAATTAAATGAACTTACTATGCATTATTTAAATTTAGTTACTCTTTCAAGATTAGAGCGTAACCCTACAGTAAAGGCAGAAATAAAGCAAAAGAATTTTGAAAATAGTATTCCAACAGGATTTTTAATATATCCAGTAAGTCAGGCTGCTGATATCACTGCATTTAAGGCTACTACAGTGCCAGTTGGGGAAGATCAGCTTCCAATGATAGAGCAAGCAAGAGAAATAGTAAGAAGTTTTAACACTATATACGGAAAAGAAGTTTTAGTAGAACCAAAGGCTGTTATTCCAAAAGGAACTATTGGAAGACTTCCTGGAACAGATGGTAAGGCTAAAATGAGTAAATCTATAGGTAATGCTATCTATTTAGCTGATGAAGCAGATGTAATAAAACAAAAGGTAATGTCTATGTATACAGACCCTAATCATATAAAGGTAACAGATCCAGGGCAAGTTGAAGGAAATACTGTATTTACCTATTTAGATACCTTCTGCAAAGATACAGAAACATTAGAAGAAATGAAAGCTCATTATAGTAGAGGTGGTCTTGGAGATGTTAAGGTTAAAAAATTCTTAAATGAAATATTACAAGCAGAACTTGAACCTATTAGAAATAGAAGAAAGGAATTTCAAAAAGATATTCCTGAAGTTTATAGAATTTTAAAAGAAGGCAGTGAAAAGGCAAGAGAAGTGGCAGCAGGGACTTTAAAAGAAGTAAGAGAGACTATTGGTATAGAATATTTTAATAATATATTCTAAAAGGAAGTTTAATAAAAATTAGTCTTCATATTAAAGGATATGAAGACTAATTTTTTATGATTATTGATAGAGAGTCGAAAAAAATCAATATACGTAAATGTAAATTATTAAATTATTAATTTTAATTGTAATTTTTGATGGTTATATAAAAAACATAAAAAAAGTTGACATTGTGAATAAAATATAATACTATATACACATAGAAGTTAAACGGTTACATTGATTTCAGATTGTTACTGATTCGATCAGGCAAAACCTTAATTAATGAGATGGATTTATATATTATTTATCCGTATTATTAGTTGTTTTTTTTCTTTTGAAATACTTATAGACTGGGGGGATATAGTATTTATACCATAAAGAAAATTTTTAATAATAATTCAGTTTTAGCTTTAGATTCAGAAAAAAGAGAGATTGTCATTTTAGGATGTGGAATAGCATTTAAAAAGAAAGTAAATGACAAAGTTTCAGAAGATAACGTTGAAAAAACATTTATACTTAAACAAAAGGATGCTTCAGAAAAATTTAAATTATTGTTAGAAGATATTTCAGCAGAGTATATATCTCTATGTTATGACATAATAGAATATGCTAAAAATATTCTTGATAAAGAGCTTAATGATTACATATATGTAACCCTTACAGATCATATAAATTATGTTATTGAAGCTTGTAAACAGGGTATATCTAAACCCAATATATTAATATGGGAAATAAAAAAATTCTATCCAAAAGAATTTGCCGTTGGATTAAAAGCTATAGAGTTTATTGAAGATGAATTAGGGTACAAGCTTCACGAAGATGAAGCTGGAAATATCGCACTTCATCTAATAAATGCTCAAGTTAATGAAAAATCTGATACAGTTGAAGATGTATATAATATTACAAAGAAGATAAATGATATTCTTAATATAGTTAAATATACATACAATCTTGAATTAGATGAAAAAACTTTAAATTATGAAAGATTTATAACTCATCTAAGATTCTTCTTTAAACGACTTGAAAGAAAAGAAATTACAGAATCTGAAGATAACTTCTTATTAGAACAAGTAAAAAATAAATATACAGATGCTTATGAATGTATGCTTAAGATTGAAAAATACTTGGGTCAGGAATTAAGTAATGAAGAACAGTTATATTTAATGTTACATATTCAACGTGTAACAACAAGAGAAAAGTAAAAAATAGGATTGTTACTGATAATGCAGGCAAGACCGTAAAATTTAGAGGAAATTTATATTATAAATTTTGCTTTAAATATTATGTGTCTTGCCTTTTTATATTAATCATTCTACGAGGAGAGATGAACTATGAAATATGAACAATTAGCTAAAGACATATTAAAAAATGTCGGTGGCAAAGAAAACGTTAACAGCTTAACACATTGCATTACTAGATTAAGATTTAAATTAAAAGATGAAGGTAAAGCAAATACAGATATATTAAAAAATATGGATGGAGTAGTTACCGTAGTTAAAAGCGGTGGACAATATCAAGTAGTTATAGGAAATCATGTTCCAGACGTATTTGCAGCAGTTAATGCTGTAGGGGGACTTCAAGGAGCTTCAGAAGAAGATGAAACTGAAGAAAAGATGAATCCTTTAAATAAATTTATAGATATTGTTTCTGGTGTATTCCAACCAATACTTGGAGTTTTATGTGCTACAGGTATGATTAAAGGTTTAAATGCAGTATTAGTTGCAGCAGGAGTTTTAGCTAGTACAGATTCTACTTACATAATACTAAATGCTATTGGTGATTGTTTATTTAACTTCTTCCCAATATTCCTAGGTTTTACAGCAGCTAAAAAGTTTAAGTTAAACCAATTTACAGGTATGGCAGTTGGAGCAGCTATGGTTTATCCAGCAATAACTTCATTTGCAGGTCAAACAGTTGATTTCTTTGGTATTCCAGTAGTAATGCCTTCAAGCAGTTATCAATCAACAGTTATTCCTATAATACTAGCTATATATATAGCATCAAAGGTTGAAAAATTATTTAAGAAGATTATACCTGATATGGTTAAAACATTCTTAGTTCCATTTGCAACATTACTAGTAGTAGTTCCAGTTACTTTTATGGCAATAGGTCCCATATCAACTATAGCAGCTAACGCTTTAGGAGATTTAACATTAGCAATTTATAACTTTAATCCAACAATCGCAGGTTTATTTATTGGTGGATTCTGGCAAGTATTCGTTATGTTTGGTTTACACTGGGGATTAGTTCCAATAGCAATGAACAACTTAGCAGTAATTGGTTATGATCCGGTTTTAGCAACTTCAGTTGCAGTATGTTTCGCTCAAACAGGTGTTGTAATGGCAATACTTGCAAAAACTAAAGATAAAAAGTTAAAGTCACTATGTATTCCAGCAATTATTTCAGGATTCTTTGGAGTTACAGAACCAGCTATCTACGGTATTACATTACCAAGAAAGAAACCATTTATATTAAGCTGTATTGCTGCAGGTGTTACTGGTGGAATCATAGGATTCTTTGAAAGTAAAGGTTATTCAATGGGTGGTCTTGGAATATTTGCTCTTCCAAGCTATATAAATCCAGAAGGAATTGATAGAGGTTTCTATGGTATGGTAATAGCTATGGTAGCTGGTATAGTAGTAGGATTCATATTAATGTTTGTAACTAAACTTAATGATGAAGAAGAAGTAAAGACAACAGAAAGTAAAAAAGAAGAATCATTAGTTAAACAAGAAGAAATAGTAAGCCCAATTCAAGGTGAAGTAGTTACTTTAGCAGAAGTTAAAGATGAAGCATTCTCATCAGGAGCTTTAGGAAAAGGTGTTGCAATCAACCCTATAGAAGGAAAAGTTTATGCACCAGCTGATGGAACATTAACAACTTTATTCCCATCACTACATGCACTTGGTATAACTACAGAAAATGGTGCAGAAATATTAATACACGTTGGTATGGACACTGTTCAATTAGAAGGAAAACACTTTACTGCAAAAGTTAAACAAGGTGATAAGATCAAAAAGGGACAATTATTAATAGAATTTGATAAAGAAGCAATAGAAAAAGCAGGGTATTCAACAATTACTCCAGTGCTAATTACAAATTCAGATCAATATTTAGATGTAATAGAAACTGATAAAAGAAAAGTAGATGTTAATTCAGAATTATTAACAGTAGTAATATAAGACAGTTAAAGAAAGGCGGAATTTAAAATGTCATTTGATTTAAGTTTTCCAAAAAGTTTTTTATGGGGAGGAGCTACAGCTGCAAACCAATTTGAGGGAGCGTATAATGAAGATGGAAAGGGCTTATCTATACAAGATATAGCACCAAAAGGAGTAATGGGACCTATAACAGAGGTCCCAACAGAAGATAATATGAAACTTATTGGGATAGATTTTTATCACAGATATAAAGAAGATATAAAGCTTTTTGCAGAAATGGGCTTTAAAACTTTTAGATTATCTATAGCTTGGTCAAGAATATTCCCAAATGGTGATGATGAGATACCTAATGAAAAAGGTTTGGAATTTTATGACAAAGTATTTGATGAACTTCAAAGGTATGGAATTGAACCACTAGTAACTTTATCTCACTATGAAACTCCACTTAATTTATCTAAGAAATATAATGGATGGGCAAATAGAGATCTTATAGGCTTCTATGAAAGATATGTAAGAACTGTATTCACTAGATATAAAGATAAGGTAAAATACTGGCTTACTTTTAATGAAATAAACTCAGCAATACATGCTCCATATATGAGTGCAGGAATTTGGACTGATAAGTCAGAATTAAGTAAACAAGATTTATATCAAGCAATGCATCATGAATTAGTTGCAAGCGCCTTAGCAGTAAAAATTGGACATGAAATTAACCCTGATTTTAAAATAGGATGTATGATTCTTGGAATTCCTGTATATCCATTAACACCACATCCTGATGATTTAATTGAAAAAATGAGAGTGGAAAGAGAAAGTCTATTCTTTGCAGATGTACATGCTAGAGGAAAATATCCAAGATATATGAATAGATTATTTAAGGAAAATAATATAGAAATAAAATGGCATGAAGATGATGCAGAGATTTTAAGTAATGTAGTAGATTTTATATCATTTAGCTATTACATGAGCTCATGTGCAACAGCAGATGAAGAAAAGAAGAAAGCAGGAGCTGGCAATTTATTAGCTGGAGTACCTAATCCATATTTAAAAGCATCTGAATGGGGATGGCAAATTGATCCTAAGGGACTTAGATTAATACTTAATGAATTATATGATAGATATGAAAAGCCATTATTTATAGTTGAAAATGGTCTTGGAGCTGTAGATGAACTTGTTACTGATGAAAATGGTAATAAAACAGTAAATGATGACTATAGAATTAAGTATTTAAATGACCATCTTGTTCAAGTAGCAGAAGCTATAGAAGATGGAGTTGAACTTATGGGATATACAACTTGGGGATGTATTGACTTAGTTTCAGCTTCAACAGCAGAACTGAAGAAGAGATATGGATTTATCTATGTTGATAGACATGATGATGGCTCAGGAACTTTAGAAAGATATAAAAAGAAGAGCTTTAATTGGTACAAAGAAGTAATTGCTACTAATGGAAAGAGCTTAGAAAGATAATTATTAATAAATATAGAAATGAATCTGAAAAGTTAAAAATTCAGATTCATTTCTTTTTGTGTTTAGAAAAGATATAAAGATGAAATAATTAGAAACTAGGAGGGATTTATGGATATAGAAAAAGTTATAAAATTTATAGATAAAAGTATAGATGAAAAAGAAAATTATAATGAGCTTATTATAAAGGAATTAATTAAAGATAAGAATGGGTTAATTCCTCTTTTAGTTAAAATTGATATATTTTATTTTTTGTATATACTCAAAGTTTTAGATGAAGTGATTTTAATACTATATAGTAAAGATTTTATAAGTGAGTTTAAAAGAAAAATATACATAAGGTATGATAAACTTTCAAATATAAATGTAAATAACCATGAAACAATAAAAGATAAATGTAATAATTAATATATAAAGGTTTTTGTAATGATTTGAAAATATAACTAAGTTAAATCATATAAATAAGCTATAATATAAAGTAAGAAAATTAAATAAGATTTATGGGATTAGGAAGTGTATCGTTATGAAGAAAATTGAAGCTGTAATACGTCCGGAAAAACTTGAAGAATTAAAGGATGCTTTAAAAAAAGGCAATATAAACGGAATTACTGTAGATCAAGTAATGGGATGTGGTCAGCAACATGGATGGACTGAACATTATAGAGGAAGCGAAATCATGGTGAACTTTTTACCTAAGGTTGAAGTAAAGGTTATAGTTGATGACTCAAAGGTGCAAGAGGTCATAAATTTAATTATTGATACAGTAAAAACAGGGGAAGTTGGAGACGGAAAAATATTTGTTAGTGATGTTAGTGAATGCATAAGAATAAGGACAGGAGAAAAAGGATTAGATGCATTATAAAAGAATTTATTATTAAAAAATATTACTGGAAATTTAGTTTTCCAGTAATATTTTTTTAAAGTCTAAATTTTTTCTTTTTATACTTTTTGAAAGTTTTAAATAGTGCAGATATAAATATTATCCCAAGAGCTAGTGCACCAGCATTGTATAAAGTAGTAACTCCATAATCTATGGCACTAATATAATCTCCAACTAAGAAAGCATACATACATTTATATACCCCATATCCAGGAACAACAGGAATAAGAGCACACACACTTAATAAAGTTACAGGGGTATTAAATTTTCTTGCACAAATTTCACTATATAAACTAAAGGCTGCAGAACATAGAAACATGGCAAGGCTTTCAGGATAGTCAAAAGCTAGAATAAGTTTATAAACAAACCATCCAAGTGCTCCTCCTATTCCTGAAATATATAAGTATTTTCCTTTAATATTAAATAAAAAACCAAAACTCAAAGCTACAAAAAAAGCTGAAATAACTTCAATAAGCATTAAATAATTCCTCCAAGTTTTATATAAAAATTAAGTATTAAATAAGCTCCTACAGCTGTAGAAACTCCTATAAATAAAGCTTCACACGCTTTAGTAAGACCTGAGACAAGCTGACCTTCTAATATATCTCTTATAGAGTTAGTTAAAAGGAGCCCAGGAACAAGAAGCATTATACTTCCAGCAATTATTTTATCTAAAGAATTTATAAATCCAAGTTTTAAGAATATAACTGAACATAAAGTGACTATAGATCCACATAAACCATTAATAAAAAAATTATTTAGTTCTGTTTTGCTAAGAGTCGTTTCAATAAATTTAATTATTATTCCTATAAAGAATGAACAGATAAATTCATTTATATTACTTCCAAATAAAACAGTAAAAGTTGAAGTTGCTATTCCAGAGAAAAGCAGAGTTTTAAAAAAAGAGTAAGAATCATCTTTAATAATTTCTTTAAGAGCTTTTTCACAGTATTCCAAACTTGGCTTTTCTACACTTATTTTTCTTGAAAGAGAATTTATTTTATGAACTCTATTTAAATTTACACCTCTTTTAGAGATTCTTTTTACCACAGTATGAATTTTTCCATTGTCTATTATAGAAACAATTACTGCAGTAGTAGAGGCAAAGGCTTCTACATTTTCTATTTGGAAGGAATTGCAGATTATACTTATGGTATCTTCAACCCTATATATTTCAGCTCCACTTTCTAACATATATTTACCAGCATTAGATGCAAAGTTTAATAGTCTATCAATATTCATTTAAAACAGCCTTTCAATAATTTAGTATTTTCAATAAAACATTAAATTTTCATAATAATTACATATATAATGTTACAATAAAACAAGAAGCTTGTCTAAAAAAATATTACTTTTTTTAAATATGAATACTTAAAAAATTAATTTACAATAAAATAGGGGAAAAAATATGAAAAAATAATTCTTAAATATGTTATATTAATATTGTGAAAAACTTTAGTTGTTGAGAAAAAGTAAATTTTAATTAGGGGTTGAAAGACTATGAGAGAGAAGAATGAGATATTATTAGAATCAGGTACAGGTGAGTTAGAGGTAATAGAATTTATTGCTAATGGATGTAAATATGCAATAAATGTTGTTAAGGTAAAAGAAGTTATTGCAATGCCTGAAAAATTAACAAAGTTACCAGATGTAAGTGAAGATATAGCTGGTCTTATATTATGTAGAGATGAAATACTTACATTAGTAGATTTAAAACATGTATTAACAAAGAGACCAACTAAGAATATAGGATCAAATGTTATAGTTTGTGAATTTAATAAGGTAAAAGTAGCATTTAATATTGATGATGTACTTGGAGTTCATCGTATTAAATGGGAAGATATAAGAAAGCCAGATGATTTAACTGAAGGGTCTTTAGCAGTTGGAAACATACTTATAGATGGTGAAGTTATATTGATGCTTGATTTCGAAAAAATTGTTACAGATATTAGTCCAAGCTGTGGAATAAGTGAAGATAGACTTGTTTTAGTAGAATATAAAGACAGATCAAATATTAAATTAGTACTTGCAGATGATTCAGCTTTAATAAGAAGATTATTAAATGATACTCTTACAAAGGCAGGATTTAAAAATTTAAGGGTGTTTGATGATGGAAAACAAGCATTTGATTACTTAGAAAAAATAGCAGAAGAAAAAGGTGAAAACTTTATAGAAGATGCTCAAATGCTTATAACAGATATAGAAATGCCTCAAATGGATGGGTTAACACTTACAAGAAAAGTTAAGGAACATAATATATTAAAGAACATACCAGTAGTAATATTCTCATCATTAATTACAGATGAGTTAAGACATAAGGGTGAATCTGTAGGAGCAGATGCACAATTAAGTAAGCCTGAAGTTGAACAACTTATAGGAGTTGTAGACAAATTATTAAATAAGTAGAATTTATAAGGGGATGTAAAAAAACTCTCCTAAAAAGAAAATCGCTGTAGGCATTAAACTTACAGCGATTTTTTGGTAAAATTAAATTATGATACCAAATAATTTTACTAATAATAATTTTATAACAAAACAATTAAAATTACCA
>NZ_FPBY01000081.1 GCF_900116755.1 Clostridium sp. DSM 8431 | reverse complement strand
CTAATCCTGTTTTGCTTGAATACTACAATAAGTTAATTAAATCAAAACCTAAAAAAGTAGCTATTGGAGCTATAATGCACAAATTAATTAACCACTTTTTTGCAATACTTAGGGATAAAAAGCCCTTTGAATTACGATTACCTGAAGTACATAAAAAATTATATTTAAATAGTAATTTACACGAAGTAATATAACATATAATTTAAAACTCACTCTTGTCCATTATTCGTAAAATAGTAATGGTTTATTAAGTGTACCCTTTTTTAAAAAATTACTTTTTAAAATTTTTTATTTTTTTGTATAACTGGTCTATACCTTAAAAAAAACTTCGCCTCTAAAAAGAGACAAAGGTATAAATAACACTCTGCAGTACCACTCTAATTGCTGCATAATATCAGCCACTCAAATTTATATATCTTTATTAAATATAAAACACTATAACGTATGTTAAACGTTCAAACTTACTTATAAATATTTCAGTTTGACTGCTCAAAGGAGATTTTCATATAGATCCAAGTACTGTTTTCCATCAACCAACAGCTCTCTGTAGCTCTTTACTATATTACTTTGCCTTTTCATCGCACTTACTTTTACATATATGTTAAACTTTTGCTCTTTTTTTGTCAATACTTATCTATTCTAAAGCGCTATCTCCAAACTCAAATCCAACATAATTATGAATAATTTCTATTTTATCTCCTAACTTCTCTTGTAATAAAGCTATTGTATTAACTCCTGTACAGTGTCCAATAAGAAGTCTCTTAACCTTTAAATCTAAAAGTTCTTTAGATACTTGTAATATCTGATTTTCAGAAGCCTTTACTAAATGCATTCCTCCTACAAAAGTATCTATATTATGACAAGCAGTAACTCTCTTAGCTTCCTTTAATATATTTATAACTCCAGTATGAGAACAACCAGATATAACTACAAGACCTTTTTTAGTTTCTATTGCTAAACTTATTTCATCTTCAAAATAATCCTCTATGAATTTTCCATTCTCATCCTCTACATATAATCCATTATCAGTTCTAACATAATCTTTAGGAATAGGTACATTACATATACACCAAACCCCTTTTGCAATTTCAAAACTTTCATGCATATCTTGTCCTAAACTTGATATATTATCAGATACGCTTAATATACTTAAATCTTTCACAGTTCTATCTTCATTAATTCTCACTCTATTTTTAAATGCATTCTTATTAATAATAAAATTATCTTTATTTAATAGATGAGTAATTTTACCTAATCCTAAACCATGATCATAATGCCCATGACTTATAATTACTTTTTCACATTCTTTTAAATCTACGCCTAAAATTTTTGCATTATTTAAAAATATATCCTCTTGTCCAACATCATAAAGATACTTATGCCCCTTTGTTTCAATGTATAAAGACAAGCCATGCATGGCTTTTAACCTACTTTCTAACACTCTATTTTCACATAATGTAACTATTCTCATACAATCCCCCAAAAAAATTATTTTATAGTATAATAATACCATTTTAAAACTTATAAAACAAAAGAGTACCTAATTTCTTAGGCACTCTTTCTGTTTGGATTTTTTTATATGATAATTTAAATTATCTGCTTAATTGACCTGATCCATTTTTCATAAGTCTTAAAACTTCATCTACTGATGAAAGATTTGCATCACCCATCATAGTGTATTTTAAGCATGAACCAGCTGTTGCGAATTCAATGATATCTTGGCTAGACATATTTGAAGATGCAGCATAAATGAATGAAGCCGCAAATGCATCTCCTCCACCAATTTCATCAACAACATTTATATCATATTCTTTAGCTTTGTAGAAGTTTTCTCCATCATATGACCATGCAGTCCATCCCTTGATTTCTTCAGGTCCAACTACAGTTCTAACAATTGCTGTAGAATACTTAAGTCCATAAGTATCTACCATAGCTTTCATTATATCTTCACTGCTCTTACCTGATTTTTGTGGTAATCCTAAAGCTAATTCTGATTCTTCCTTACTTCCTAAAGTAACATCACAGTATGGTAAGATTTCTTTCATTGCTTTACCAAAATCTTCTTCTGACCATAAAGTTGATCTATAGTTTAAGTCTATACTTACTGTTAAGCCTTTTGCTTTAGCAGCCTTCACAGCATCTAAAGTTATTTGCATGCAATTTTCAGAAAGTGCTGGAGTAATTCCTGAGAAGTGGAACCATTCTGCTCCTTCAAATATCTTGTCCCAATTAAAATCTGATGGTTCTGCTTTAGCTATAGCTGAATCTTTTCTATCAAAAACTATTTTAGAAGTTCTTTTTGAATGTCCATATTCGCAGAAATATAACCCCATTCTATCTCCGCCTCTAACTATATCTCTAGTATCAACTCCATATTTTCTTACTTCATTAATTGCACATTGTGCTATATCATTTGCTGGAAGCTTAGTTATATAGCTTACTTCTTTCCCTAAACTTGCAAGTGAAACTGCTGCATTTGCTTCACTTCCACCATAAAATGCGTTAAATTGTTTAGTTTGTGAGAATCTGTCAAAGCCTTGTGGTGAAAGTCTAAGCATGATTTCTCCTAATGCTACTATTTTTCCCATATCTTTCGCTCCTCTTATTTAAAATTTTGTAATTGTAAATTTAACTTGTATACATAGATGATATTTTTTATTGAATTTATTTAGAAATTTTAACTTGTATTTCAATTATATATTAGAACAGCTTAAATTTCAATAACTTTCATATATTTTTCATTTTTCCCTGTAAACGTACTC
This sequence comes from Clostridium sp. DSM 8431, assembly GCF_900116755.1. Lineage (GTDB taxonomy): Bacteria > Bacillota > Clostridia > Clostridiales > Clostridiaceae > Clostridium. The sequence continues at coordinate 12,500 of NZ_FPBY01000081.1, read as the reverse complement.
TTCCCCTTAAATTCTTTTTTTATCTCATAATGGCACCACAATATTAACTTGAATACAAATTTATATACTCTGATTTTTTGTAAAATTTTTTTAAAAGCCAAAAATATTTTAAAATTAAATTCAACTTTCATCCATTATTCACAAAACATCTCCTTTCTTTTGTTGTTTTTCGTCGTTTTTGTATGGTATAATTAACAAAATTGAGAATTCGGAGGTAGTAACTATGCTTAATACTATATTTTCATCATTAAAACCTCTAGGATTTAATGATATAGAAGATGTGGAAATCTATAAAAAGAAAGAAGAAAAAAAATCAAAATTCAATAAAGATCAAGAAAAGAAAGTTTTTAGCACTGATATAGATATAAATACTTTAATATTTGATAGGGAAATACAATGTCCAGTATGTACAAATACATTTAAAATAAAATCTGTAAAGGTAAATGCTCCTAGAATCAAATCTAGAGATTCAGATTTTTTAGTGAGATATAATATAATAAATCCACTTCTATATGATGTATGGGTATGCCCTACCTGTGGTTATTCTGCATTAAAAGGTGACTTTGATAAAATAAAAAATCATCAAAAACCTCTTATAGTTTCTAAAGTAAGCACTCAATGGAAAGGAAAAAAATATCCTCCTATACTAAATGAAGATAATGCTATAGAAAGATTAAAACTTGCCTTACTAAGTGCTATTGCAATGGAAGCAAAAAATAGTACAAAGGCTTATATATGCTTAAAACTTGCATGGATTTATAGATTAAAAGAAGATGATACAAATGAACAAATATTTCTTAAAAAAGCTCTTGAAGGTTTTTTAATTGCTTATAGTAGTGATTTTATGGTTTAGATTCTTATTCTCTTATGTACTTAATTGGTGAATTACATAGACGTACAGGAAATTCAAAAGAAGCCCTTGTGTGGCTTGGAAATGTAATCGTTAGTAGAAATGCTCCTTATAGAATTAAGGAAAAAGCTAGGAATATGAGAGATACTATTAAGTTTGATGAAGAAAATAAAACAGAATAAATTCTTTATAACAAAAGGTAAATTCCAACAATTTTTAAGTCATTGAAATTTACCTTTCTATTTTTAATATTTAAATTACCATTTCATAATCTCTTTTATTTTAGCTACTAGCTTCTTTGAAGCCTTCTCATTAGTTTTTTCTGTAGGATGATAATCAGCTGCAAGCCCATCTTCTGTTGTCTGCTCTTCAAATTCCATAGAATAAATCTTTTCATCATTATTATTTTCTTTATAGATATCTATGGCATCTAGTATACATCCATATAATTCTGCTCCTTTTATTCCTAAAGTACACAAGATAACAGACTCTGGATTATTTTTTCTAACTACATTTAAAAACTCTGAATATTTCTTAGTAAATTCTTTTCTCTTATCTAAATTTTCCTTGCAGAAGGAATAATCATTAGTCCCCAAATTAATAACAATTAAATCTGGCTTATGAGTATTGAAATCCCATTTTAAATCTTCAGGCTTTAAGTCTCCTCCAAAATAGCCATGAGAATATCCAATCTTTTCATAATACTTAGGAAGTAGTTCTGAAGTATTTATTTCATTTTCATCCCCTGTATACCCTGAAATAATTCCATAACCACTATAAGAAACCATGCTATAATCCACATCTAATTTTTCTGCTGTTTTATACGCATATGCCTTTGTAACATCTTCTGTATCAGTTGAAAAATGATGTTCTGGGTCTTCATCATCAACCCCATATCCACATGTAATAGAATCACCAATAAATTCTATGTATTTATCCTTTTTGGGTGTAGGTTTCACTTCATCTTCTGAAACTACCTTTATATTCTTTATACCAATGGTAGACATAGGTGATTCAGAAAGCTTTATAACTTTTAAAACTACCTCTTCACTTTCCTCGCTTGAAAAAACTTTAAATGTAACTTCTTTTTCTTCTATCATGCTTCTAACTACAAGTTTATTATTCACAAAAATTCCTATACGAGCATAGTTTCCTTCTTCACTAGATGATGCTGCAATATTATCCCCAATAACAGTAACCTCAGCTTCTTTTCCTTTAAAAGTACATTCAATACCACTACCAGAAAGAGCACACCATAAAATATCTTTATACTCATAAGTTCTTCCTATTTTCTTTACGTTACCACAAGTAACTTTTACCTCTCTCTTTTCCATAAAAATCCCCCTCATTTATTTTCATAAAAAGTATATCCTTTATATATAAATTATATATTTTTACATTTTTTATGTAAACATTATTTGTAATTTAATACACAAAAAGGATGCACTTAAGTGATTTTTAAATCATTTAAGTGCATCCCTAATTTAATTACTTATTAGTATTTTTAGAAGTATATTTTTTTCTTTCAACCAGTCTTCCCATAAAGAAAGCAATTACCCCTACTCCAATACCAGTTTGAACACAAAATAATAAACTTTCAATTTCTCCTGGAAGTTCTCCACCTATCATAACTTCTGCTATAGGCTGAGCCCACGGCTTACTTTCTTCACCTTGAATTTCTGCTATCATCTCACTTCCAGCATCATCTGATCCACCAAACTCTGCTCCTTTTAAAACAAAAAGAGGAATTACAGCAATTGCTATTGCTAAAACTAATAATATTAATACTGTTTTTGTATCTTTTTTCATATTACTTATCCCCCTTTAAAAATCCTATAGACTTAAGTTCATCATCTGCATATTTTTCTAAACCAATAATTATAACAACTGTTAATATACCCTCAATTATTGCTAAAGGAATTTGAGTTGAAGCAAACACTCCTAAGAACTTAAATACTGAACCAAGTACTCCTCCCTCTGCTGAAGGATAAGCAATTGCAAGCTGAAAACTAGTAACACAATATGTAAATAAATCTCCTAAAGCTGCTGCTATAAAAACTGAAACTCTTCTGCTTACATTAAGTTTCTTTAATAACTTATAAACTGCATAAGATAATATAGGTCCTGCTATTGCCATTGAGAAAGTATTAGCTCCTAATGTAGTAATTCCACCATGTGCTAATAAAATAGCTTGAAAAACCAAAACTATAAGTCCTAATATACTTACTGCATATGGTCCAAATAAAATTGCAGCTAAACCTGTACCTGTCATATGTGAACAGCTTCCTGTTACTGATGGTATTTTTAACGAAGATAATACAAAGACAAAAGCACCAGAAATGGCTAAAATCACTATAGATTTTCTATCTTCCTCTAAAGTCTTTTTAATAGATTTAAAACCTAAATATAAAAATGGAATACATATTATTCCCCAAGCAATACAGTACTTAGGCTGAAGATAACCTTCCATAATATGCATAGCTGAAGCAGTAGTATTTATTTCAAAAAGCATTAATACTACTGTAAGTAAAGTAAGCATTCTTTGTTTTTTCATTTAACTTCTCCTTTCATAAATAAAGTGGACAATGCCACGCTTTTTAATGTATTTAAAATCAGAACATCTTATAACCTCTCATACATTAAAAAAAGACACCTAACTTTAGCGATTCCCACTCACTAAATTAAGCATCTAAAATAAACCCTATTTTGACTTTAACAAAATAAGACTCCATTACATAATATCATCGCTCGTAATATTATGTATCGCGTATAAAAGGCAGGTCTTCTGACTCAAGACAAATCTTTAACACCTTCCCAAAGAAAAAATTCTTAAGTGGCATAACCTTAAAGATTCTTATATCTAACACAGCGGCGGGACCGTAAGAGACTTTCACTCTTTTCCCTATTATCCTGCACAAGAAGAATGCAGGCACCTTTTATACTTAAATTTTTATTTCTATTCCAAAAACACATTTATTTTACAACTTAAATCAACATTCTGTCAACATTTACTACATTTTTTTCAAAATATCTCTAAGCTCTTTGACTGTTCTTGGATATATTTTTTCATCTTTTATAATATTTATACTTTTTAACTCTTCTACTACATCAAGAAGAATTGGAGTTTTTAAATTTGAACTTTCAGTACTTCTAAGTTTTTTTAAGACTTCTAAACATTCTCCATCCTCTATTACTTTTCCATCATCAAACACAATAACTCTATCTGCCCATCTATAAGCAAAGTCCATATCATGGGTTGAAATCATAATAGTTTTATTTTCTACAGAAAGTTTCTCTAAAACCTCTTCTAATATAGATATATTAAGTGGATCTAAAGAGGCTGTAGGTTCATCAAATATAATTACTTCAGGTTTCATTGCTATTATATCTGCAATACTTACTCTCTTTTTTTCTCCTCCACTTAAATAATGAGGAGGTCTATCCTTAAATTTTGTAATATTCATGTATTCCATTGCAGAATATACTCTTTCTTTAACTTCTTCTTTAGATATTTTTAAATTCATTGGACCAAAAGATACCTCGCCTATCACTGTAGAAGCTATTATTTGATTATCTGCATCTTGAAAAACAATTCCAACATTTTTTCTTAGTTTATTTAAATCCTTTTTACCTATAGCTTTTCCTCTATAGATTATTTCTCCTTTATCAGGTGTAAGTACACCATTTATATTTAAGAAAAAAGTTGACTTACCAGCTCCATTATGCCCTAAAACAGCAATCTTTTCTCCCTTATATATACTTAAATTTATGTCTTTAAGTACTTCTTTTTCATGTCCATATGTATAACTTAAATCTTTTACTTTTAAAATAAGTTCCTTTTCCATTATGTCCTCCTCACTACTTAGCAAAATAGAAAATACAAAATATAATAAAAAAATAAGTAGCTGCATATAAAATATACTTTTTATTAATTGGTTTTTCTTCTTCTAAAAAATTTATCTCCCCATCATAACATCTTGCTTCCATAGCACTATAATACGTAGCTGCCTTTTTTATAGATACTATAAAAAGATTACTCAAAGTACTTCCAAAAGTCTTTAAAGAAGTTTTATAATCTACATACCCAAGTCTTGATTTTGCTGAATTCTTCATCTTAACTTGTACGTCCATAATAATAAAAATAAATCTATAAATCATATTCATAAGTTCCATTATAATTTTAGGTACATGAATTTTTCTTAAGGATGATATAATCTCTGTAGAACTTGTTGATAATGTCATCATATAAAGCGCACTTACTGCACCTAAAGCCTTTAATAACAAATTAATCATTTCATATATGCTATTCTTAGTTAAATAAATATAAAATACACCTAAATTAATATTGTAATCTCCTATAGAGTGCTTAGAAACTCCTATTGCTATAGGTAAACTTGCTAAAATCATAAATGTTAAAGGTATGCTTAATAAGGATAAATAATTATGAAAACTGATTTTACCTTTATATACTGTTAATATCCCCATAGATACTGTTATAAAAATAGATGCATAAATATTATTTAGACCAATACATAAAAATAAAGTGATAATGGCAAATAAAATTTTAAAGGATGGATTTATATGTTTAAGCCCAGATATATATGTATAGTAGTCAATGGAATATATATGATCATGTTTATGATGTCCCATATTTTCACCTCCTTTTTATAGATTAACACCAATTATACCATAATATTTAAAATATATTCTTTATATACTGAAAAAGGGAGTTATGATTTTTTCATAACTCCCTTATATAAACTTCTTACTTTATTGCTGAGGAACTACAGCAAAGAATATAAGATCTTCACTACTATCATTTATTAAGCTATGTTCATGTCCTTTTGGGCAATAATGACATACTCCTGCTTCTACTTTTTCATACTCTCCATCATATAAAACTTTCCCTGTACCTTTTAATATATAGATAATTTCACTGTCAATTTCATGAGTATGTAATCCAATAGTTGCACCTGGCTCTAGTCTTCCTTGAAAAATTTTATTCTTTTCATCTGTAAACATTTTAGCATTTAAAGCCTTTTCTCCACCTTTAAAATGTTCTAGAACATCTTCTTTCATATTATTATAATTAATAATCATATTTTCACCCTCTTATTTATATACTATTATTTATTATAACACTTCATCTCTATTTTATATTCATAAAGCCAGACATTAAACATATGCCATCTGCCCCTGCCTCTATAGCACTAATCTTATTTTCATCATTAATACCGCCAATAGCAAAAACTGCAATATTAACTGACTTACATACTTCACTTAAAAACTTTAATCCTCTTGGCTCAAGGTCCTTTTTACAATCAGTTTTAAATATATGACCTGCTGTTATATAATCTGCACCTAAGCTTTCTGCTAAAATAGCATCTTGAACTGAATGAGTAGAAACTCCTATCTTTTCAAAACCCTTAATTTTATCCTTATTCCCTTTTAAAACTTCTAAAGGAAGATGTATTTTTTTATAATTAAGTCTAAGGGATACATCAATAAAATTATGAAGGATACATTCAATATTATATTTTTCACATTTTTTAATTACTTCTTTAGCTAAAGCTTCATATTCCTCTTCACTTAAGTCCTTCTCTCTTAAAACTAATATATCAGGCTTTTTCTTTTTAGCTATAATATCTATTTGTTCTAATAAAGAGCCTGTACATAGCTTTCTATTAGAGAAAGCCACTAATTTATACGAAGACATAATCATTCATTACAGGTTGAAGTCCTTCATTTTTAATAGCATTATAAACTTCATCTACAGTTCTATCATCACAGATTTCAAATTGATTATCACCTTGATCTTCAATATCTGCACTATGACTTCCTATACCTGTACTTACTCCTGCTGAAATTTTTGTAGCTGCAATTCCAACTACCTTATCTCTAAACTCTGCTCTTTCTCTTGTAGAAATAGTCATGCCTGCAAATGGCATAAATATTCTATAAGCACACATTACCTGAAGAAGTTGCTTTTCATGTACATCCTTTGGGTTTATTTTATCATTATTAATTATTGGTCTAAGTCTTGGACATGAGAATGAAATTTCAGCATAAGGATACTTTCTTTGCAAAAGATATGCATGCATTCCTGTTGCAAAGGCATCTAGTCTAAAGTCAGAAAGTCCCAAAAGTGCTGCAAAGGCAACTCCTCTCATGCCACCTTTAAGAGCTCTTTCCTGTGCATTTAATCTATATGGGAATATTCTCTTATGTCCTGATAAATGTAGAGTTTCATATTTATCTGAATCATAAGTTTCCTGGAATACTGTAACATAGTCTACTCCACACTCATGAAGATATGCATATTCATCAGAATTCATTGGATATACTTCAATACCAATATTCTTAAAATACTTCTTAGCTATCTTACATGCTTCTCCTATATATTTAATATCAGACATCTTACGACTTTCACCAGTTAAAATTAAAACTTCTTCAAGACCTGTTTTAGATATAGCCTGCATTTCCTTTTCTATTTCTTCCATGTTAAGTTTTGCTCTTCTTATTTTATTGTGACAGTTAAATCCACAATATACACAGTAATTTTCACAATAATTTGCTATATATAAAGGAGTAAACATACATACACTTGTACCAAAATGTTTTTCCTTCTCTAACTTTGCCCTCCTAGCCATTTGTTCTAAGAAAGGTTCAGCAGCAGGTGATAATAAGGCTGCAAAATCTTCTGGTTTTAATACATCTTTATTTAAAGCTCTTGCTACATCTTTGCCAGTATATGAATTAGGGTCGTAAGAATTCATTTTAGATATAACTTCATCCATTATATTTGATTCTTTTAAAACTTCCATACCTTCAAGATACTTCATATGATCTATTCTTTGCTCCATTTTCTTCTCCTCCTTTTTACTAATCATTTAAAAATCCTGTAAGTGGTGAAGAGGCAGAAGCTCCAAGTTTTCTATCTAAAACTCTTCCAAGTCCAGCTCTGTAAGCTAGTCTTCCAGCTTCAATAGCTGATTTGAATGCAGCTGCCATCATAGGTAAATCATTAGCTGTAGCTAGTGCTGTATTTGCCATAATTGCAGCAGCTCCCATTTCCATAGCTTCACAAGCTTGTGATGGTGAACCTATTCCTGCATCAACTATGATAGGTAAATCTATTTCATCAATTAATATTTTTATAAATTCCTTAGTTACAAGTCCTCTATTAGAACCAATTGGTGCTGCAAGAGGCATAATTGCAGCTGCTCCTGCTTCCTTTAAATCTCTAGCTACATTTAAATCTGGATACATATATGGCATAACAATAAAGCCTTCATCAGCTAAAATCTTAGTTGCCTTAATTGTTTCTTCATTATCTGGTAGAAGATATTTAGAATCTCTCATTATTTCTATTTTTATAAAGTCACCACATCCAAGTTCCCTAGCTAAATGAGCAATTCTTACTGCTTCCTTTGCATTTCTAGCTCCTGATGTATTTGGTATAAGGGTTATTCCTTCAGGGATGGCATCCATAATATTTACGTTATCATCCTTATTAGTATTAGCTCTTCTTACTGCTAAAGTTATCATTTCTGCGCCTGCATTTTCTACTGCTGCCTTAATTAAATTCACATTATATTTTCCTGAACCAAGTATGAAACGTGAATTAAATTCATGTCCTCCAATTATTAATTTATCCTCATTTTTATTCATAATTATATCTCCTCTATTCCTAAAATTAATCTTATAACCATATTTGCTTCATGTCCTGCACATATACTAACTCTACCTGCCATAAGCCCTATACCGCTATAAGCATCTGTTTTTCTATCCCCACAAAGGTAAAGATTTTTCATAATTCTTTTTGTTTCAATTTCATTGCTACTTCCATACCCAGCCATTCCTGAAGAAGAAACAATCTTCATATCAGGACATTTCTCTAAAAGAGTATTAACTAGTATTGCTTTATTGTCTGGGTTATCAAAAGCTTCGCATACTATAGGATAATCTTTAAAAATCCTAAAAGCATTCTCTTCAGTTACTTTAACTGTTTCAGTTGTAATATTTAAATATGGATTTATATTTAATAAAAGCTCTTTTAAAGCCTCTGTTTTTAATCTTCCTAAATGTTCAATTGTATAAGCTTGCCTGTTTAAATTAGTTAAGTCCACTGTATCAAAATCTACTAAGTGAATATGTCCAATGCCAGACCTTGCAAGACATACTGCTGTATTTGAACCAATTCCTCCAAGTCCAGCTACAGCAACCTTTGCTTCCTTAAGCTTTTTATATATTTCAGTAGAAAATCTTTTATCCATTGCCTCTTCTAATTCTTCTCTTGAAGGCTTTCTTACTTCATTTTTCATAATATCAGCCCCCTCCAACAAAACTTACAACTTCTAATTTATCTCCTTTGGCTATCATAGTTTTTGCATAATCAGCCTTAGGAACTATATTGCCATTAAGCTCAACAGCCACTCTTGAAATAGTGTAATTTTCTTGTTTTAAATAATCTTCTAAAGATAAATCAACTGCATTTTCTACTATTTCACCATTTACTTTAACCATACCTATGCCCCCTATATTTTTTCAACAACTAAAAAAGGCCGCACAAAGGAAACTACACCCGTGGTGGTGTACCCCTTCGTGCGACCTTACATGTCACATTCTATTGAAAATTATAGTTTTATTTCTTTAATTTGTCAACACATTCTTTATATATCTTTCTTCTAGTATTTTAGTATTACTAACAGAAGGAAACTATGCCCCTTGAGCCATTAACTAATATTTCATCTCCATCATGAATTCTGCTAGTTGCATTTCCAGTTGCTAAAACTAATGGTATCTTATATTCCCTAGCTATAGATGTTGAATGAGATAATATACCTCCAGTATCTGATACTACTGCTGAAGCAATTGAGAATATTGGAATCCATTCAGGCGGTATATGTTTACAAATCATAATATCTCCACTTTTTATCTTGGATAAATCTTCCTTTTCAAGAACCAAACAAGCTCTACCTCTCTTAATACCATAACTAGCATTTATACCTGTTAGTATATTATTACTTTCATCTACATCTGATATAAGTTCAAACAAATCTTTCCATTTAAGTTCAGCTTCTTCTCTATAAAACTTTCTTAAATTAATATTTTTATTATCTTCCTCTGATAAAAAACCTCTATTACAAACTTCTAAAAGTTCATAAAAAAATAAAAACCATAAGTCCTTTATATCTGTATTTAATGTTTTAGAGATATGTTTTAAATTTTTCCTAAGTAGCAAATTGCATTTTTCCCATAAATACTTCATTTCTTCCTGATATACATTGTACTCACAGAAATTTAAAAAGTTTTCTGTATTTCCTCTTTGATTATTAGTTTCCTTATTATATATATCCTGCCTCTTATAAAATAAGTCTAGTACATCACAGAATTCTTCTTTGCTTTCTAGCCAAGATATAGATGAAAAAGGATAATAACTATAATCACTTTCACATCCATACTTTTCTAAAAACTCATCTATTTTTTTATCTCTATTATCCTCATCTTCAGATATACTTTTAATAAGTTTCTTTATTTCATAGTTTATTTTACTCATGCAATAAGGAGTTTTTTCAAAATAAGCTTCACTTATATTTTTCTTATTTCTAAAATGAAAGTTTAACTTTCTACTAATCATCATAGGTATAATAAAATATTTAAATCGTGTACTACCTATCTTCTCCAATAAATTTGCTAGCTTAACAAATATAATTGCTCGCTCTCTTAAAGTCATATCTTCATCACATTTATTCTCTATATTATAAAATTCTTTTTTACATTCATCTAAAGCCTTTTTTCCATACACTTTATTATTTTTAACATAAAAAAAACTCTTAAAACCATTTAAGCACTTAAAAATATTTGTATTTATTTTAGTTTTAGGAGTGGTCAAAGAAACTATACCCTTATTGTCTATAATAAAATTTTCACCAATCTCTATACCTACGTCCCCTAAGACTCCTTTTCTACTATTACCAACTAATTGAGCCAAATGAAAATCTAAAGGATAAAATACATAAGGCGTATGCCCCAAAACTACTGCTAATCTTTTTTTCTGCTTTTTAGAAAGATATTTTTTATTTTTTTGAAAAGTTAAATCATCAAACATATTACTTTTAATTGATGTCATGGATCTTGATTGAAGAATATAAAATTTATTATCTTTTAATACCCATTCAATATCTACATAATTCATACATATCTTTTCTATTCTCTTACCAATTCTATAAAGCCTGTTTAATTGTTCTTCATTTAATACACATTCATTTCTCTTTTCTTCTTCTACATCAACCTCAATAACTTCTTTATCTCCATAAACTATCTTTTTATCTTTCTTTCCAATATATTTTTTATTTACTTTTCCTGTTTGATTTAATATGTACTTATCACTACTAATAATATCTAATACCCCTGATTTTCCAAGGCCATATGATGCACTAACAAGCATCTCTTTCCTATCCCCATCTAATATATTTGCAGTAAATAATATTCCTGATACTTCAGCTTCAATCATCTCCTGCACCACAACTGCTGCCTTAATTTCTGAAAAACCATATCCAACATCTTTTCTATATCTTACTGACTTATAAGTAAAACATGATGCAAAACAATCTTTTATTCTTGTTAAAACATCTTCAAAGCTTTGAACATTTAGATAAGTCTCTTGTTGTCCTGCAAAGCTTGTATCTAATAAATCTTCAGCTGTTGGTGAAGATCTTACTGCAACTCTAGCATTCTCTCCGAGCTTTTCATATGCTTTTTTTATTTCATTAAGCATATCTTCAGGGAAAGTACCTTCTTTAATATATTTACGAATTTCTAAATAGTTATCCTTTTCATCTTCTGTTATATAAATTCCATTACTGCTAAGATATCTTTCATAAGCAATGGTACTTATTACAAATCCACTTGGGACCAAAAATTTTTTTCTAAGGAGTTCCCCTAAGTTTGCACCTTTTCCTCCTACTAAATTAATATTTTTTCTGCTCAACTCTTCTAAATTGATTACATACATAAAAATCCCCCTATGAATAATTGGACTTATAAAAATCCACAAAAACAGTATAATATTACATTCCTTATAATGTCAAATATTCAATTCTTTTCTTTATTTTATATTTCTATTTATTTCGTAATCTTTTTAATTTCAAAAAATATTTAAAGACAATTCAAATAATTGCTTTTATATTTATATAGATAAAAGACAAAATTTTCTCTATATCTTTTTATAAAATGTAAATTATGCAATAAAATAGACATTTTACGCTATAACTATAATTTTTTTTATGATTCTAGTAGTAGATGTATTTTATACTTATGATTTGGTTCTTTCCAATGTTAGTTGAATATCATTAGTATATAACATCATACTTTTAAACTTTCCAATTTAATAACTTTCATTCTCAAAGTTTCAAAACTACATCTACCATACATAATTCTTTTTATAACTTTAATTTTATTTACACTGCCTTCAGCTAATCCATTATTGTATTTTAAAATAATAGCATTTTTTACAGCATCAATATCTTGATTTATTCCATTAACGAAACTTTTAATTTCACTAATATTTAATTTTAAAGACTCTTCAATCCATAAATCTAGTTTATTTATATCTTTCTCTTTTAATATGTGTCTAAAAGCATTAACT
>NZ_FPBY01000038.1 GCF_900116755.1 Clostridium sp. DSM 8431 | reverse complement strand
CTTCACCGCTAATATAAGCTTCTACTGCTTCTGTTTTTAAGTTAGAAGAATATGATTTATTATGAGGCTTATCATGCAAACTAGATTCCCCAAATAGTTTATATTTTTTAGCCCAAACACGGATTATATTTCCATGATTACTGTTGTATCTTATTCCTAGTTCGGAACATATTTGTTTGGTAGTCTTCCGTCCTGAAAGATAATCCTTAACCGCTTGTATTTTATCTTCAACTGAATATTTAAATTTTCTTCCCATAAAAAAATACCTCCAAAGTAGAGTTTGGTTATTTACCATGTCTACTTTAGAGGTATCATATCAAAAAGCTACAGCTTTATTTTATACAAATGTATATGGATCCTCTGACTCTTCTGAATGAATAAATTCTATTTCTGGGAATCTTTCTTCTAGCTTTGTCATAACTCTTAAAAATACAAGCCACTCAGTTGGAAAATGTCCTGCATCTAAAATCGTTATTCCCTCTTCTTTATAATCTGATACAAAATGGTAAGTTGTATCTCCTGTTATTATACAGTCTGCTCCAAGGCTTGATGCTATTCCAAAGAAGTCTTGACCACTTCCATTTATAATAGCTATTTTTTTAACTGTATCTTTTCCTAAAGCTACCCTTAAATTTTTTACGTTTAGCTTTTCTTTAACTATATTTATAAGCTCAAGAACTGGCATTTCCTCATCTAAAGTTACTATTCTTCCTATTCCTGAATCTTCAAACCCTTTAACACTACTCTTCTCAATAATTTTACTATTTTTAAAGCCTAACACATTTACTATTTCTTCATTTATTCCATCTTTTACAGAATCTAAATTAGTATGGCTTGAATAAAGGGAAATATCATTTTTTATAAGCTCAATTATCTTCCACCCTTGAAGGTCATCTCTTACAATTCTATTTGGCTTTCTAAAAAGTAAAGGGTGATGAGTTATTATTAAGTCTGCATTTACGCTTTCAGCCTCTTTTATAACCTTCTTAGTGCAGTCTAAAGCTAAAAGCACCTTTTGAACTTCCTTATCCTTATCTCCTACCATAAGCCCAACATTATCATAGCTTTCTTTTAAAAATGGAGGTGCTATTTTCTCCATTTCTTTTATTATGTCTCTAACTTTTATACTCATTATTATAACACCTTCTTAAAGTTCTCTATTTCTTTAAGTTTATTTTCTATATCTCTTTTTCTATTTAATGCAGATTCACTATTATCTTTTATGAAACCAAGTATCTTTTTATATTTTTCTTCTTTACTTTCTAAATAAGGAAGCATAAGTTTATTTTTATCCTTTAAAAGACGTGGTGAAATTTCATAATATATTTTATCTAAATTACACTTTTCACTATTTTTAATTTTTTTAACTTTAAATAGTTCATAGTATATTTCTTCATCTATACATAAATCTTCATCTATTATTTCGTAGCCATTATTATATAAATATTCTCTAAGAACTTCAGGATTTTGTGCTGGTTGTAATATTAAGAACTTAAAAGCCTCTGTTTTTTCTATTTCTTTTTCAAGAATATCTCTTATAAGATTTCCTCCCATACCTGCAATTATAGATCCTTCTACTTCTCCAGCCTTAATTACATCAAAGCCTCCTCCAAGTCTTACATCTATATGTTTTTTAACTCCTTCAAGCCCTGCATTCATTTCTGCTTTTTTAACTGGTTCCTTATTTATATCTGAAGCAATTGCTTCTTCACATAAATTATTTTGAATACAGTAAATTGGTATGTATCCATGATCTGTACCAACATCAATAATACTTTTGCACTTATCTATATGGTTTGCAATGAATTGTAGTCTTTTACTTAATTCCATAAAATATTAACACTCCTAAGTTTTAAAAAACATCTGCTATAAAAAAGCAGATGTTTTTGTATATTAATCTAAATAATCTTTAAGTTTCTTACTTCTAGATGGATGTCTAAGTTTTCTTAAAGCTTTTGCTTCAATTTGTCTAATTCTTTCTCTTGTTACGTTGAATTCTTTACCAACTTCTTCAAGAGTTCTTGCTCTTCCGTCATCTAATCCAAATCTAAGTCTTAATACCTTTTCTTCTCTTGGAGTTAATGTATCTAAAACATTTATAAGTTGTTCTTTTAACATTGTAAATGCTGCTGCTTCAGCTGGTGCTGGAGCTTCATCATCTGGAATAAAGTCACCTAAGTGGCTATCTTCCTCTTCTCCAATTGGTGTTTCTAAAGATACTGGTTCTTGAGCTATCTTTTGGATTTCTCTAACCTTCTCTACTGGAAGATCCATAACTTTTGATATTTCTTCTGGGAATGGATCACGACCAAGTTCTTGTAAAAGCTGTCTTTGTACTCTTATAAGCTTATTTATAGTTTCTACCATATGTACTGGTATTCTAATTGTTCTAGCTTGGTCAGCAATAGCTCTTGTTATCGCCTGTCTTATCCACCAAGTTGCATAAGTTGAGAACTTATATCCTTTTCTATAATCAAACTTTTCTACAGCCTTAATAAGACCTAAGTTACCTTCTTGAATTAAGTCTAGGAATAACATACCTCTTCCTACATATCTCTTAGCTATACTTACAACAAGTCTAAGGTTAGCTTCTGCAAGTTTCTTCTTAGCATATTGATCTCCTGCTTCTAATCTCTTAGCAAGTTCAATTTCTTCTTCTGATGTTAATAGAGGTACCTTACCAATTTCCTTTAAATACATTCTAACAGGGTCATCTATTGCAATACCTTCTGGTACTGTTAAATCTAATTCTTCTTCCTCTTCTTCATGTGAATGGTCACCTGCAACTTCTATTCCCATTGATTCAAGGACTTCATAGATTTTTTCAATTTGTTCTGGACCTAAATCGATATTTTCGATTTCATCCATTATTTCTTTATATGTTAAACTTCCATTTTTCTTACCTTTTTCAATTAGGTTCTTAACTACAGCCATTTTAGAGTTTTTATCTAAAGTTTCAGCCTTCTTCTTAGTTGTTTTCTTAGTATTAATTTCTTGTGCCATTTGTTTGTTACCTCCCTTCGTCAAGACCAAAATCACCTCTCTGTTTATTTAAAAACTTTTATTCTTAATACTCAGTTTTAATTTATTTAGCTCAACAGCCACTTTAAATGATTCTGCAGTATTATCTAATCCATTTCTCTCAAATTCCTTTTGTTTATTAGTTAACTCTTTGATTTTTTCTTGAACTTTAAATGATTTAATGCTGTATATACTATCATTTATTAACTTATCAACATCTGTAGTTTCATTTATCTCAGTATTATATTCGTTAATTTTAACAAATTCTTTTGATGACTCAACATCATCACACCCACTCTCAACATAAGATAAAAGATTTTCTACATTTTCTTTTCTGCCATTAACTATAAGGTCAAATATTTTTTTATTAGCATCTAAATTGAAATCATTACTATTAATTCTATTGGTGATAACTTCAAAATACTCATTATCTTCAATCATCATTTTTAGTAATGTTTTTTCTGCCTTAACATAAGCTGGTTCTACATATAATTTTGTTCCAATTAATTCCTTATTATTCACTAAATTGTCTTCTTTTTTATGTTTTGCTTCCTTTAGCAAATCATAAAGAGACTGTTCTTTAAGTCCAGTATTTTCAGCAACATATTTTATATATACATCCTTTTCTACAGGATCTAATTCAGCTAAAATACTAGTTACTCTTTTTCCATAAGCTATAAGGGACTGTTCATCTTTAAAATTAATTCCTTCTTCTGCTCTTTTAAGTCTATAATTTATAAGAGGCATAGCAGTTTCTATTAACTTTAAAAACGCTTCTTTTCCATTAGCTCTAATAAATTCATCTGGATCTTTTCCTTTAGGAATTAAAAGAACTCTTACATCAAACCCTGCATTTCTTAATATTTCAAGTCCTCTAAGTGTAGCTGTCTGCCCAGCCACATCAGCATCATATGAAATTATAACTTTGTCTGCATACCTTTTTAAAAGTCTTGCCTGATTAACTGTAAGTGCAGTTCCAAGTGATGCTACTGCATTAGTTATTCCATATTGATGCAGAGAAATACAATCCATGTATCCTTCAACTATTATGAAATATCTTTCCTTCATATCATTTTTAATAGCTAAGTTTAGACCATATAAATTTGTTCCCTTTTCAAATACTAAAGTTTCTGGGGAATTTAAATATTTAGGCTTTGAGTCGTCTAAAACTCTTCCTCCAAATCCAATAACTCTTCCCTTTATATCAAAAACTGGAAACATTACTCTATTTCTAAACCTATCATAAACAGTACCTCTTTGTTCATTTTTTGAAACAAGGCCTGCCTCAAGCATCACTGATTCACTTATTCCTTTTCTTTTTAAGTGATAAATTATATTACTCCAACCATCTTTTGCATAACCTAATCCAAATTTTCTAATTGTAGATTCCTGTATTCCTCTATTAATGAAGTACTCTTTTGCTTTTTTATCTGCCATTAAATTTCCAAAGAAATACCTTCCTGCTTCTACATTAACCTTGTATAGCAGATCCTTTTTTCTCGATAATTTGCTAGGCTCTCCATTACCTAAATTAATAGGAATATTTGCTTTTTCAGCTAAAACTTTAACAGCTTCTATAAAGGTTAAATTCTTTTGTTTCATAACGAAGGTAATTACATTACCAGCTTCACCACAAGAAAAACATTTATATATCTGTTTATCTTGAGATACTGAAAATGATGGTGATTTATCATTATGAAATGGACATAACCCTACATAATTTCTACCTGTTCTTTTTAGCCTTACAGTTTCAGAAATTACATCTACAATATCATTTTCTTGTTTTACTCTTTCTATTGTTTCTTCTGGAATACGCAAGGAGTAATCTCCCTCCTTACCTTATAAATTTTTTCAGCAATTTATATATTATTCGACATGAAGATTAAAAATCCTTTTAATTTAAAAAATCTATTTTTTCTTATAATTATTTTTTCTTCCTATGCCATAATTTATTCTTTTATTTATTAATTTTCCATTTATTTTTTATATAATATATAATTACTATGGTTTAGCATCTATAAAATCTTTTTATTTTTTTGCCACACCACCATCAAGGAATGATATTTTTAAGATTACTGTCAACCTTTTATAGCTTTCGATTTTTTCTCCTATGTTCATATATCATCACCTCTTTTTTATTATTCTATACTTATCTTTCAAATCCTTTATTTATTACATGTAAATATTATTTGCATATATATTTTTTTTATATCCTTTTTATATAAATTTAATAAATATCCTATGTATATTTATTGAAATAAATCAATATGATAGTAATAATCAATAAATTAGGATGTAAATAATGACCAATTTAAAAAATATAGATAAATCTTTTTTTAATGAAGATAATATAGCAAAAAAAATTTTGCCTCATTTTAATATATACGACGCTGAAGTATCTATGGTTAAGTTAAAAGATACGGATAAACAGCGAGCAGTATACAAAGTTAATTTCAACAATAATAAATACTGTTTAAAAAAAATCTATTTTTCAAAAGAAGAACTTTTATATGTATATTCAGCTGTAGAGTGGTTATATGAATACGGAATTAACGTGCCTCGATTTTTACCTACTTCAGATAGAATGCGTTATTTAAATTATAATAACATTCTATTTATTCTTACTCCTTGGATTAATGGTGAGAAATGTAACTTTGATAATTACGAGCATGTATTTAAGTCCACTATTAACCTTACAAAAATCCATAGATGCTCAAAAAATTTCAAGCCCATTAATGGAAGTTATATAAGAGAAGGTTATAATAACATAAATTCATCAATTTATAAACACTATAATGAACTTCTTATTCTTTATAATGATGCTCGCAAAAAGAATGATGATTTTTCTAAAGAATTTATTAAAAATATTGATATTAATCTTAAATTATGTGAATACGCCATTTCATATTCCTCTGAAATAGATGAAAAAAATTTATCTAGGTCCTTATGTCATGGAGATTATGTTAATAAAAATATTTTATTTTCTAAAGATGATATTTGGATAATAGATTTTGATAAATGTAAAAATGATTACTGTGCCCATGACTTATCTTACTTTATGAGACGGTTATTAAAAAGAGAAAAAACAAATTGGAATTTAGACTTGGCCTTAAATATCCTAAAAGAATATAATTCTCATAAAGAATTAACTAAGGATGATTTAAAATATATTCTTTCATATCTTGCATTTCCACAAAAGTTCTGGAAAACTTGCCATGATTACTATAGGTCTTCAAATAAATCAAATAAAAATTCTCTATATAAAATACTTTTAAAATCTAATTTATATGTTAATGAACATTTAAATTTCATTGTAGAAATATCTAATAAATTAGAAATTATTAATTGGAATATTGGAAGTGAAAAAACCCTCTGATTTAATCAGAGGGTTTACATTCACATCTAAAATTCCTATCTTGGATTTTTAACTTGTGCTTGTGCTGCTGCAAGTCTTGCAAGTGGAACTCTAAATGGCGAACAAGATACATAATTTAAGCCAACACTGTGGCAGAATTCTACTGATGATGGATCTCCACCATGTTCTCCACAAATTCCTAAATGGATGTCAGGTCTAGTAGTCTTACCTTTTTCCGCTGCAATCTTAACTAGTGTTCCAACACCCTTTTGATCTAATTTTGCAAATGGATCTTGTTCATAAATTTTATTTTCATAATATGAATCTAAGAATTTAGCTGCATCATCTCTTGAGAAACCAAATGTCATTTGAGTTAAATCATTTGTACCAAATGAGAAGAATTCAGCTTCCTTAGCAATTTCATCAGCTGTTATTGCTGCTCTTGGAATTTCTATCATTGTACCAATATGATACTTTAATGTAACTCCATTTTCTTTTATAACTTCATCTGCAGTTTTAACAACTACATCTTTAACATATTTTAATTCCTTAACTTCTCCAACTAAAGGAATCATTATTTCTGGTTCTATGCTATAACCTTTTTCTTTATTTATTTCAATAGCAGCTTCTACTACGGCTCTAGTTTGCATTGCAGCAATTTCTGGATAAGTTACTGCTAATCTACATCCTCTATGACCCATCATTGGATTAAATTCATGAAGTCCTTCAACAGTTGCTTTTAAATCTTCAAAATCTAATGCCATTTCAGCTGCTAATTCTTTAATTTCTTCATCTGTATGAGGAACGAATTCATGTAGTGGTGGATCAAGGAATCTTATTGTTGCTGGTCTTCCTTCTAATGCTGTATACATTTCTTTAAAATCTTGTTTCTGCATTGGAAGAATCTTAGCTAATGCCTTTTCTCTTTCCTCTACATTCTTAGAAACTATCATTTCTCTAACAGCTTTAATTCTGTCTTCTGCAAAGAACATATGCTCAGTTCTACAAAGTCCTATACCTTCAGCACCAAACTCAACTGCTTGCTTAGTATCTCTTGGAGTATCAGCATTAGTTCTTACTTGTAATTTTCTAACTTCATCTGCCCATCCCATGAATGTTGCAAAGTTTCCTGTAATTTCTGGAGCAACTGTTTTAATCTTTTCTCCATATACATTACCTGTAGAACCATCTAATGATATATAATCATTTTCTCCGTATTCTTTTCCTGCTACTAATATCTTTCTTGCATTTTCATCAACTTTAATTTCACCACATCCTGCTACACAGCAAGTTCCCATACCTCTAGCAACAACTGCTGCATGTGAAGTCATACCACCTCTTACAGTTAATACACCTTCTGAAGCAATCATACCTTCAATATCTTCTGGTGAAGTTTCAAGTCTTACTAAAACAACTTTTTCTCCATTAGAAGCTCTGTCTTTAGCTTCATCAGCAGAGAAAGCAATCTTACCACATGCTGCTCCTGGTGATGCTGGTAATCCCTTTGCTATAGCTGAAGCTTTTTTAAGCTCAGATGCATCAAAATTAGGATGTAGTAATGAATCTAATTGTTTAGGTTCAACCTTTAATAAAGCTTCTTCTTTGCTTAACATCTCTTCTTCAACCAAGTCGACAGCAATCTTTAACGCAGCCTGTGCTGTTCTCTTACCATTTCTAGTTTGTAAGAAATATAACTTACCTTCTTCAATAGTTATTTCCATGTCTTGCATATCTTTATAATGATTTTCTAGTCTATTAATTATACCAACTAATTGTTCGTAAATTGCTGGGTTTTGATCTTGTAATTGTGCTATTGGTTGTGGAGTTCTAATACCTGCAACAACGTCTTCACCTTGAGCATTCATTAGATATTCTCCATATATTTTCTTTTCTCCAGTGGCTGGGTTTCTTGAGAATATAACACCAGTTCCAGATGTTTCTCCTTTATTACCAAATACCATCTGTTGTACGTTTACCGCAGTACCCCATTCATATGGAATGTCGTTAAGTCTTCTATAAACGATAGCTCTTGGATTATCCCATGATCTAAATACAGCTTCAATAGCTTCAACTAATTGAATTTTAGGATCTTCTGGGAACTCTTCACCTTTTTCTTTCTTATAGATTTCTTTAAATTCTACTGCTAATTCCTTCATATCTTCGCAAGTTAATTCTGTGTCAAATTCAACACCATTTCTTTCTTTTATTTCATCAATTTTATCCTCGAAAAGTCTTTTATCAATTCCCATCACAACATCTGAGAACATTTGAATAAATCTTCTGTAAGAATCATAAGCAAATCTTGGATTATTAGTTAATTTAGCCATTGCTTCTACAGATTGATCATTTAATCCAAGGTTTAATATTGTATCCATCATTCCAGGCATTGAAACTCTTGCACCAGATCTTACTGACACTAATAACGGATTTGTTAAACTTCCAAATTCTTTACCAGTTGTTTCTTCTAAAACTTTTACGTTTTTATTGATTTCATCCATTATCTTTGAAGATATTTTTTTACCATCTTCATAGTACTTAACGCAAGCTTCTGTTGTCACTGTAAATCCTGTTGGTACTGGAATATCTAAGTTTGTCATTTCTGCTAAGTTAGCTCCCTTACCCCCTAGTAAGTTCCTCATGCTTGCATTTCCTTCTTTAAAAAGGTAAACGTACTTTTTCTCCATCTCAATACTCCTCCGTTCAATACAAAATATTTATACTAACAGAGCTTCAGAGGCCCCGATAGTTACACCAATTGCTTACTCGCCTTCCCCTAATTTAACGAAAAGTTTTGTTATGTTAGTCTTTGAAACCTTTCCAATGATCTTATACTGATCTTTATCACCAATTTCATTAATAGTTTCAACTATAGGTATACTATCTATCTCATGTTCAATAATTTTTTTAGCCATCTCATATGCATTGTCATCCTTTTTACCACAAATAATGTTTGGCATTCTAGTCATTATAATTCCAACTGGTACTTTATGAATATCCGTACCTCCTATTGATATCTTTAAGAAATCCTTTCTCGATACTGCACCAACTAATACCCCGTTATTTTCTACAAAGACTGTACCTACGTCATTTAAAAACAGATATACTATAGCATCATAAACCATTGTATTTTCGCTTATCACAGCTGGTTTAGACATTATTTCTGATACCTTAATTTTATTTATATATTCTAATAAATCATTTGTTTTAGGTTTATTAGAGTATACGTATCCAACCTTAGGTCTTGCATCTAATATTCCTGTCATAGTTAAAATAGCTAAATCTGCCCTTAAAGCTGCTCTTGTTACTCCAAGTCTCTCTGCTATACTTTCACTAGTAACAGGTTGATTTTCTTTAACAAGCCTGATTATTTCATTCTGTCTCTCTGACAGCTTCATACTACCCCTCTTTTCTGGAAGAAAAAAGGAATACTTATAAATATTGGTGATTTTCCTAACATCAGTTTTAATTATACCACTTTATATGCTTTTGACCACATTAAATTTTCAGAAAAATCAAACAAATTCTTTCAATATTCCTTTTTTATCATTATCATTCAACTTTCTTAGTTATTTTAATCTTATTCTTTCGAATTATCGGCTTTGTCCTCATTAAATTTTACTGTATAAGAATATACATTTTCTTGAAATCCGCCTTTATTCGATTCCTTACTATCTTCTTTTTTGCTCTTAAACTTTATTTCTCCAGAAGAGAACTTATCTCTTACAGTTTCTCCAACCTTTTCAGCCTTTTCTTTCATATTTTCAGTAGCATCTTTAATATACTTATTAATTACTTCAACAGTTCCATCTGTTTTTGTTATTTCGATAGTAATCTTTGTTGTAACTGCAGCAATTACTCCAAAAGCTAAAATTGCAGGCATAACTATACTCATAACAGCAATAGCTATTCCTGCATTTACAGGAACATCAACTATCACCTTTTCATCTTTCTTTATCTTTATTCTAGATATATTTCCTTTTTTAATAGCTTCTTTTAGCCATACTTTGAATTCATCTATAGTTTCACTTGTTTTTTCAAAGTTTAAACCATTTTTATCCTCTTCATTTTCTAGATAAATTACTGCATCTAAAATGTCTCCATTGCTATATTCTAGTGCTTCTTTTGCTTTTGAATAACTTACTCCTGTTCTTTCAATTACTTCATCAACACTTTCCAAAGAGATTTTTTCCATATTTACTCTCACTCCTTTATATAATTTAACATTTCTAAACTTTTAGGTTTTTTTGCATAACTTGAAGAAATAATACTAAGAGTTACCTTTTCTATTTCCTTCTTTATATCTTTTGTTAAATTTAATCTATATATTTTATCTGAAGGTGTTTTAGTTAAAAATTTCAATGCATTATAAGCACCTTTAGATATATGTAATCCATATTCTTTTCTACATTCATCACACACACCACCAAATGATGATAAACTTATAAAATCAGATACATTTATCTTTTTTTTACAGCCTGTACAGTAATCTAGGACAAGTCCATATCCTGTAGCTTTTAATAGCTTTAACTCAAAGGCTCTTATAAGAAGCTCATAATCAATAGCATCAGTATTTAAAAGATACAATGTAGTTACAAACTCTCTAAACAGCCAAGGGTTCTTTTCTCCTTCAAGAACAGCTATATCTATAAGTTCACATATATAAGAAGAGTAAGTGAGTTTATCTAAATTATCAAGAAGCCCTTGAAAGGAATTTAGTATTTTTCCTTCTTGAATATTAAACATACTCTTACCTTTAAAAAGTAAGTATTCACCATAACATAAAGGTAGGGTTACAGCTAGTAATTTACTTTTATTTCTTTTAGCTCCCTTTGCAATAGATGAGACTTTTCCAAACTGATCAGTATATAGCCATACTAACTTATCATTTTCTTTAAAATCCTGTGTTTTTATAACCACAGCCTTACACTTATTTAATAACAGTGTACTCATCCCCTAATTATCTATTTTTTCTTCTTATAACCTAGTTCTTTTAAAAGATTTTGATTATCACGCCACTCTTTTCTTACTTTAACCCATATCTTTATATTAACCTTAGCATTTAAGAATCTTTCTAGTTCATATCTTGCAGTTTCACCAATTTTCTTTAGGCACTGTCCATTTTTCCCTATTATTATTCCTTTGTGAGAATCCTTTTCACAAATTAAATCTACCTCTATATGATATGTTCCATTTTCTTTTTGTTTCATCTGAATTATATCAACAGCTATTCCATGAGGAACCTCATCTCTTAATGTTCTTAAAGCTTTTTCTCTTACTATTTCTGAAACTATAAATTTTTCTTGAACGTCTGCTATCATATCTTCTGGATAATACATTGGTCCTTCTGGAAGATAATCAACCATTAAATTAACTAATGTATCAACATTCTTTCCTTTTAAAGCTGATATAGGTATAATTTCCGCAAAATCAAATTCCTTAGAGAACTTATCTAAAGCCATTGCTACCTTTTCTTTACTGCTTTCATCTACTTTATTAAGAACTAAAAATACAGGAGCTTTTGTATTTTTTAATGTTTCTAATATAAACTTATCTCCTCTTCCTAATTCTTCATCTGGATTAGTTATAAATACAACTAAGTCTACATCCTTTAAAGATTCTCTAGCTGAATTCACCATAAATTCTCCAAGTTTATGTTTAGGTTTATGCATACCTGGTGTATCTACGAATACAATTTGATAGTTATCCTTCTTTGTTAATATTGTTTGAATATTGTTTCTAGTAGTTTGTGGCTTATTAGATACAATTGATAACTTCTCTCCCATTATATGATTCATTAATGTTGACTTCCCAACATTTGGTCTTCCTACTATTGTTACAAATCCTGATTTAAACATTATTCCTCCTAATTTTCTAAATCTTTTTTACTTAGTATTTGGTATTATTTTTTCTAAAATTTTAATTTATGTCTAAAAATTTATTTTTATATATTGCACACAAGATATATTTTAACATCTTCTATTGCATCTAGTATATAAATATGAGACAACTTAATTTTTCTCTTCTATAAATCTTATTTTAATATAAATAGTATATACTATTTATATTATGTGTATTTTAAATTATATCATTATATTAAAATTATACAAGAAAAAGAATTTCTTATAATATGCTATTTATTTTTTAATCTCATATACTAAAACAAAAAATCTCAAAGCCTTAAATATAGACTTTGAGATTTTTTTATATTTTAATTATTGTAAATATTAACACAGTTATAAACATGCCCAAAAAAGCACCTATTACTACTTCCTGAATAGAATGGACATCTGAATCCACTCTGCTTTGAGCCGTTATAACAGCCATTAGGTAGCTTAATACTATGCAAATTGGCTCCTCTGTAAGGCATGCAATAGTTGTTGCTATAGAAAAAGACAATGCACTATGCCCACTTGGCATACCACCTTTTAAGGGCGAACCTGTTCCGAGAGCCGCTTTAGCTATTATTGTAACTATACATACAATTACTATTATAATAAAAATAGTATAGGGACTGGAGCTTTTAAGTTTTTTAATACCTTCATATGATATTTTAGCCAACTTATCCCAAAATACAAGATATCCAACTACTATAGCATTTATAGCAGTTACTAAAACCCCACCTGCAGCTGCATTTTTAGCTACTTTAGCAAGAGGATGATAGTAATTAGTTTTCATATCAATAGTAGATTCAATTGCTGTATTTATAAGTTCTGCTGAAATCACCATAGTAATAGTTATTATAAGTACTATACATTCCATCTTTGAAATATCAAGGCATAAACAGCTTATTAGAACTCCAAGTGCAAAACTCAGGTGAATTTTCATATTCTTTTCAGTACGAACAGTATTAATTATTCCATCAATTGCATGATTGAAACTATCAACTAACTTTTTAAACTTCATACCCCCACCCTTTTTACTTTTTTGAGGCTATTCTCTTGTTATATTTAGTTTATTTAAAATATATTCCTCTCTTTCTCTCATTCTCTTCTTTTCTTCATCTTCCATATGGTCATATCCTAGAAGATGAAGTACTGAATGAACTACTAAATAACAAGCTTCTCTTTCAAAAGAATGATTATATTCTTTTGATTGTTCTAAAGCTTTTTCTAAGGATAAAACTATATCTCCTATAACAAGATCTTCTCCATCTAAATATGTTTCATCAAATTTTTTATCTTTATATACTTCCTTAAATACTTTATCTTTTGGGTAATCTAATATAGGAAAAGATAATACATCTGTTTCTCTATCTATTCTTCTATTTTCATTGTTAATTTCTCTTATTTTAGCATTATCTACAAATACTAAGGATACTTCACACTGAGTATTTACTTCCTCTTCTTTAAGTGCTGTAATAATTGTATTTTCAAGTTGTTTAACTAACTTATCACTTACCTCTATTTTATCTTGTCTATTATCAACGTATACCAAAATTTACACCTCTTTTAACTATTTTTTCTTTTCTGATGGATATTCTATCCTTTGATGATACATACTATTAAAGCCTTTTAAAAAGTTCTTTCTTATTATGCTTAAATCCTTTAATGTTAAATCACAGTTATCAAGCTGTCCCGAATATAACTTATCTTTAATAATATTATTAACCATCTCTTCAATTTTACCTTTTGTAGGATCATTTATTGATCTAACCGCTGCTTCTACTGAATCAGCAAGCATAATTATACCAGCTTCCTTACTAGAAGGTATTGGTCCTGGATATCTAAAATCTTCTTCCCTTACTTCTTCAGGATGCTCTGAATTGTTTTTCTCTGTAAGATAAAAATACTTTACAAGAGTTGTTCCATGATGCTGAGCTATTATATCCTGAATTACTTTTGGAAGTTTGTATTCTTTAGCAAGCTCTATACCATCTTTAACATGGGATGTTATTATAAGAGTACTTAAGCTTGCATTTATCTTATCATGAGGATTTTCTTTAGTCATTTGATTTTCTTTAAAGAAAACAGGCCTTACTATTTTTCCTATATCATGATAATATGCTCCTATTCTAGCAACTACTGAATCTGCATTTACTTCTTCTGCAGCCATTTCTGCTAAATTTGCAACCATCATACTATGATGATAAGTTCCCGGTGCCTCCATAAGAAGTCTTTTAAGTAGCTGATTATTAGGATTACTAAGCTCTAATAATTTTAATGTGGTAACTATATCAAAGGTTGCTTCTAAAAATGGTAGAAGCCCTACTGCTAGTATACCTGATAAAATCATTCCAAGCATTGAAAATAAAGTATTTAATAATATATCTGAAATATTACTTGATAATAAAATTCCCATTGTGAAACATGATATACCAATTAATATTGTTAACTTTATACATGCATATAATATATCATTTCTTTGCTGCATCTTTCTAAGAACTGTAGCACCTAATAAAGCATTTAATACTGCTAAAACCAATATACTAGGATCTGACTCTACTATTGTCCCGATTAATATTGCATTTAATACACTTACATATAAGGATATCTTATAATTAATAAGAAGAGTCATTAAAAGCGGTGCACAAGCAAGAGGTATTAAATATGGTGAACCGTAACTTATAGTTCTAGCCAAAATCAAAGAGATAACGTTTAATAAATTTATAACTATTATCTTTTTAATATCATAAAATATTTCTTTATTATTCTTATAAATATAATTATGTTCTAGATATAGTATAACCATTATAAAAAATGCTGAAATAAAATATAAAATAGAGAATCCACTTCCTGATTCATCACTTAAAAGTCCTAATTCATTTAATACTTGAATCTGCTCTTCTGTAACAGGTTCTCCTTCTTTAACTATTATCTGATTCTTTTTAATAACTACCCTTTCAGTATTTTTTTGAACTTCTTTAATTTTTTCTTCTGTTTTTTCTTCATCATAGAAGAAATTAGGTGTTATCTGACTTGTTATAATTTTCTTTAAAACAGATGTTAATTCAGAATTTAAATCCCAGTCTTCAATTTCATCTGCTGCTTCATTTTTAACACTATTAAGTTCAGCGGTCTTGTCATTTTCAATGTTATTTTTATATGCATCTTCCAAAACTTCTAGAGACTCTTTTTTTATCTCTGGTATTTTTTCTTTATTTATAGACAGCATAACTTTACATTCATTTTCAGATAACTTTATAGCTTCAAATTTTTCAAGTTCACTTATCTTCTCCGCCTGATCACTATTTGCATTTAAAACATCTTCTAATTTGTTAAATAAAGATTCTATATTAGCTAATGCCTGCTTTTTTACTTCACTTTTCAGCGTAAACTGTTTATCTACATTATCAATAGCTTGCTGAAGTTTTTGTTCTGATGCTGTTTCATCTACAGTTTCTCTAGTTGCTTTAATATCCGACATAGCTATTTCCCCAACCCTTAAATCATACTTATGAGGGGCAACGGCTGTTATTAATAGAATATATGATATTATAAATGTCACAACAATAACTAGAGCAATTTTAGATTTAAGTTTTATTCTTTTTATATTTTGTATTCTCATGTACTGTATCTCACCTTCTTATCCATAAACCCTAATAGAATAAATTAAATTATACTTTGTTCAACTATAAATATAACCTTTAATCTTATTTTTCCATTTCCCAAATCTTCTACAGAAATATTTTCATCTGAGATTTTTGCTTCATTACTCAATGTTTTTATTAATGATTTTTTAAGTTTTTCAGTTCCTTTTTTTATTTCAGTATCCCTATCTAAATCAACCTCTTTATCGCTTCTCTCAAAATATGTTACTTTATTTACAAAACCATTATCATCTTTTATTTTATCATAATATTTAAAATTGTTTACAGTCTTTTTTAAGTAAATTTTATTTCCCCAAAAGTTTAAATATATATCCTTATCTTTTCTTCCAGTACTCTCTATCTTCTTACCCTTTAAAAGTATTTCCATCTCCTTTTCATAAAAGGTATTTGCAATTACCGTACCTTTAGCTTCTGCAGGAAATTCTTCTTTGCCTTCAAGACCTTGGGTAGCACTTATTAAGACATCTCCTTCTTTAACAATATCTCCTGGACTTACTTTAGCTGTACCTGAACTTGCATATATTCTTTTTATTTCTCCATCCATTTTAGCTACGCAGTCACCTTCATTACTTTCCTTTTGAATATTAGGCGGTGTAACTTTTTCTTCTAGAACCACCTTAAGGGTAGAACCTTCAATTCTAGTTCTTATCCACAAAATATCCTTATTTTTCCCTTCAAGTTCTCTTTCTAAAGAATATACATCCACATCACTTTTCTTAATGCCAGGCTTCACTCCAAGGCTAGTAAGAATTTTTCTTATTTCATATGGAGGAATATTCTGTTTTGTATTTATCTCCACACTCCATATATGAGTAGAAAGAATATAAAGACCTACACAAAAAACTAATATCCCAACAATAATAGATGCCTGTCTTTTTAATTTTTCTAATATAAAAATAAGTCCTTTTGAAGAAACAACTCTACATTTACCTTTAAGATTATGAGCTAGGTTTATAACCTCTTCATAATCCTCATAACTTATTTCAAATCTAATAGTTGTCATATCTATCTTTTTTATCTTTGAAACTTTAATATTCTTATTCCATAACAGATTTAAAAACTTTTCAGGTGAGATAACGGAAACTTCTATAACTATAGTTCCTTTATTAATTTTTTTACTTTCCATACTTTCTATATCCTTCACATTCAAAATTCTTTAAGTTTCCAGATATAATCAACGTATTTTCACCTATGTATAGAATTTCAAAATTATCTCCCTGAAGCTTTATAATACCTATACTAGTATTTATCTTAAGTTCATCTCTTTTAAACTCACCTATTCCACCATGATTCTCTATGGTAATTTTCTTATTACCATCAATTATAATTTTAGGAATCTTAAAAATTGCATCTTTAGGTATATCAAAATTTTCTACTACATATTCTTTACTTTTATTAATCTTACCTTCCACTTTCTATCATCCATAAAAATTACTATCAATTTACTTTATGTTTTAATGCAAAAAAAAATAACAAAAAGAACTCATATAAATGAGTTCTTCTGTTATTTATTAGTTAAATATTCTTTAACAAATTGACTTACAAGCTTGCCATCAGCTCTTCCTAATGTCTTAGGTCTAACTAAAGCCATAACTTTTTTCATGTCTTTAATGCTAGTTGCGCCCGCATCTATAGCCGATTCTTCTACTATTTTTTTTATTTCTACTTCACTTAACTGCTGAGGAAGGTATTCTAGCAAGATATTAATTTCACTTTTTGCTTGATCCACCAAATCTTGTCTATTTCCCTTTTCGAATTCAAGCATAGCTTCTCGCCTTTGCTTGATTTCCTTAGCTAAAATTTCAATAGCTTCATCATCTTGAACTACTCTATTATCAGTTTTTTCAACTAATAGAATAGCTGACTTTGCAGTACTAATAACATTAGCCTTAAATTTATCTTTAGCCTTTAATGCAGCTTTCCAATCATTTTGAAGTCTTTCTTTTATTGTAGGCATACTATAAATACCTTCTTTCAAGAAACAGTCCTACTTAAACTTTCTCTTTCTAGCAGCTTCTGACTTTTTCTTTCTCTTTACGCTTGGTTTTTCATAATGTTCTCTTTTTCTAACTTCTGAAATTACTCCAGCTCTAGCACATTTTCTCTTAAATCTTCTTAATGCACTTTCAAGTGTTTCGTTTTCTCCAACTTTAATTTCTGACATAAATTATCCCTCCCTCCGCTAGCTAAAATCTCTAATTCAACTCAGCTACGGGCTTAATAACACACTGTTTATTATACAATAGCACCATAATACATGTCAATAAGTCTAACCAAAAATAAATTTTTTATCCTGGTGGCCAAGCTAAATTTCTTCCGGCTATAACATGAAAATGCATATGAGGTACAGTTTGACCACCATGTTCTCCAGTATTATTTACTATTCTATAGCCCTTATCTGAAATACCAAGTTCATTAACTAATTTATTAATAACTAAGAATACATGTGAAACTATTTCAGCATTTTTTTCATTTAACATATTTACACTTTCAATATGCTCTTTAGGTATCACAAGAAAATGAACAGGTCCTGCTGGTTCTATATCATAAAATGCATATACCTTATCATCCTCATATAGCTTTTTGCTTGGTATTTCACCTTTTACTATTTTACAAAAAATACAGTCTTCCACAATTTCACCCCCTTCTAAAGTTATTATTTATTTATGCCATATATTCAGCTTCAGCATAGTCATCACATGCTACTGTAATCTTACACTGAACTATTTGGCCTTTCATCTCTTCATTTAATCCAGATACTTCAACTTTTAAGTAGTTTCTAGTATATCCTTCATAAATACCTGGCTTATTTTTAACTTCTTGTTCTACAAGTACATCCATTTCTCTACCAACATACTTAGAAATAAAGTCTTTTTCATTTTTCTTATTCAATTCAATAAGAAGCTTACTTCTTTCTTCCTTAACATTACCATCTAATTGGTTTGGCATATCAGCAGCTCTTGTTCCTTTTCTAGGACTATACTTAAAGATATGAGTTTTTGTTAATTTTAATTTCTTTAAGAATTCATATGTTTCATTAAATTCTTCTTCAGTTTCACCTGGGAAGCCAACTATAACATCAGTTGTTATAGATACATCTTTAATATTTTCTCTTAAAATATTAACTATATTTTCATATTCTTCAGCTGTATATCTTCTATTCATTCTCTTTAAGGTAGCATTACATCCACTTTGAAGAGATAAATGGAATTGAGGACATAGCTTTTTCATTTTCTTTATTCTTTCTACAACATCTGGAGTAAAGAATGCTGGTTCAATAGATCCTATTCTAACTCTTTCTATACCATCTATAAGTTCTATATCTTCTAATAGATCTACTAAAGTTATAGTTCCATTTAAATCCAAGCCATAAGAAGCTGTATGTATTCCTGATATAATAACTTCCTTAAATCCATGGTCTCTAAGTCTTTTAACTTCGTCAATTACCTTTCTTGGATCCTTAGAACATACTGATCCACGAGCATAAGGTATTGCACAATATGCACAGAATCTATTACATCCATCTTGAACTTTTAAGAATGCTCTTGTTTTATCTTGATATTCTTCAATATTAAGTTCTTCGAATTTATTATTCTTTAAAGCATTATCAACATGAACTTGAATTTTTTGTTCATCTCTAGCCTTATTTACATAGTATACCACATCGCCCTTATTTTTAGTACCTAAAACAACATCTACACCTTCAATAGCAGAAACTTCTTTAGGTGCCATTTGTGAATAACATCCTACTACTGCTATTATAGCATCTTCATTTGATCTTCTAGCTCTTCCTATTATTTGTCTAGACTTTTTATCCCCCATATTTGTTACTGTACAAGTATTAATAACATATACATCAGCAACTTCAGAAAAATCTACAACTTCATATCCTTCTCTAATAAACTTTTCAGCCATTGCTTCTGACTCATATGAATTAACCCTGCATCCTAATGTAGCAAATGCAACTTTCATTAAATTGTTCCTCCTAAATCACCTAACTCATATTGTATTAGTGAAGCTGCAACAAAGCCTGCTGTTTCAGTTCTAAGTATTCTGCTTCCTAATGTAACAATATAAGCTCCTTCATTTTTCAGTTTCTCTATTTCATCCTCTTCGAAACCGCCTTCCGGTCCAATAATTATACCTATTTTCTTTATAGTATTCAATGTACCTTTTTCTCTCAACTTGGATATAACTCCTTTAATTCCAAAATTATCTGCATTTTCATAAGGAACTATTATCATATCCATATCTAACATTTCCTCTATAGCTTCTTCAAAGGTAATAGGTTCTAATACGTCAGGTATTATACTTCTTTTACTTTGCTTTGCTGCTTCAAGGGCAATTCTATTTAATCTATCAAGCTTTTTAAAATCACCTTTAAGCTTCACATCTACTCTTTCAGTAATTACAGGTATAAATTCTTTAATTCCAAGTTCAGTACCTTTTTGAACTATTAAGTCCATCTTTTGAGCTTTTGGAAGTCCTTGAAATAGATATATCTCTAGAGGACTTTCATTACTTATCTCTATTTTTTTAAGTATTTTAACTATTACTTCTGTCTTAGACACGCTACTTATTTCACCTAAGTATTCAGCGCCTTTACAGTTATTTAAAAGAACTTTTTCACCTTCACTTAGTCGTAATACCTTATATATATGTTTTACATCATCACCAGTTATTTTTGCTTCATATTCTGAAATATTTTCTGGCTGTGTGAAAAACTTATGCATATTCTTCTCTCCTTAATTATTTAAGTTTAGCAATTATACAATTCCATTCTCCATCTTTGTTTACAGATTCAACTTCAAATCCACATTCTTCAAGTTTATTAACTACCATGTCAACTCTATCATGAATTATTCCTGATGTTATGAAATATCCACCTTGCTTTAATACTCTACGTACATCTTCAGTTAAGATACATATAATTTCTGCTAAGATATTAGCAACAACTATATCAGCTTTTCCTTCTATAACTTCTGCTAAGTTACCTTCTAAAATTTCAATGTTATCTAAATTGTTGTAACCTACATTTTCTTTTGCAGATTCAACAGCAACTGGATCTAAGTCTACTCCTATTGCTTTTTTAGCACCAAGTTTTGCTGCAGCTATTGCAAGGATTCCTGACCCACATCCAACATCAAATACTGTACTATCTTTTTCAACATACTTTTCAAGTGCTCTTATACACATGTTAGTAGTTTCATGATCTCCTGTACCAAATGCCATACCTGGATCTAATTCAACTATAAGGTCTCCTTCTTTTTCTTCATATTCTTCCCATATAGGCTTAATTACTATACTCTT
Organism: Clostridium sp. DSM 8431; assembly: GCF_900116755.1. Lineage (GTDB taxonomy): Bacteria > Bacillota > Clostridia > Clostridiales > Clostridiaceae > Clostridium. The sequence continues at coordinate 2,649 of NZ_FPBY01000038.1, read as the reverse complement.
TCCTATTCTGAAAGGTTTATAGTATTTCTTCCAAGTATTAGCCCAGTCTTCTTCTTTCATTTCCTGAACTTCTACTTCACCTTTTCCTATATTAATTCCAAGGTTCTTTATATCTTCTAATCTTTCTTTTACAAAAGCAACAACTTCTTCTATATTATCTTCATCTGAGAAATATCCCTTTACAACAGCAAATTCACCTTTATGCTCAAGAACATTTAAATCAGCAAAATCCCATGTCAAAGGTCCTTGTTCTCTTCCTAATATATCTTGTGGATCTTCTATAGCTACACCTTTACAGTCAAGAGTATAAAATATACCTGATACTTCTTCTAAAGCTTCACTTTCAGTAATTACTCTAACTTCTATCCATCTTCCGTCCAAAAAAATCACAATCCTCTCTAATTTTCTAATTCGACTAATATAATATTTTACACTTAAAAAAAGTATCATGTCAAATAATAAAGAAGATCTCAACTAAATTATATAAAAATTCCATTGAGATCTTCTTAATTCCGCTTTAAATACAATTATTTTTCAATTGCATATTTATTAATCAAATTGTTTAATTCATTTTTATTTTCAATAATATAATCTTCAAATTTCATACCACTTTCATCTATTTTACAGCTTAATTCATAGATAAATTCTGGTATTCTTTCAGGTAAGAAATCAGATTTTTCTTCTCCTAAAGTCGTATCTTTAGCTGAAGTTTTTCCACCTATAAATAATCTAAAAGCATCTTTAATTTGTCCGTCATCTCTAACCTTCATGCCCATAAAGCCTATACCACCTAATTCATGAACACCACAAGAGTTTGGGCATCCTGATACACACATTTTAGGTAATATGTCTTTATTATATCCCTTTTCCTTTAAGAAGGCTGTTACATTTTCAACTACTGATTCACTATCACATCTTCCCATTTGACATATAGGAAGACCAACACATGATATACTTTGCATTATTTCAAGGTCTTCACTAAATTCTTCAGTTATTTTTAAGAATTCTTCTGCTTCCTTACCATTTAAGTTTCTTATATACATACCTTCAACCATTGCAAGTCTTATTTCTATATCTTCTTTATCATTTATAAAATCACAGATAGCTTTTAAACTTTCAAGTTTTAATTGCCCAATTAAAGGATGAACATATACTGAATATAAACCTTCTTGCTTTTGAGAATATAATCTCTTATGTTTAACATCAGTTTTTATACCTTCCTTATTTATTGTTTTTTCTTTAATATCTAACTTTAATTCAGAGTTTGATTTTTCTTTTTCAACATACTTTTTATATTCATTTCTGAATTCTTCTTCACCCATTCTTTCAAGAATATATCTCACTCTAGCTCTAGCTTTATTATTATAATCCCCTTTAGCCATAAAGAACTTTACCATTCCTTCAACATAGCACAATACATCACTTGGGTCTACACCTTCTTCTATAAGAATACCCTTTCTAGGATTCATACCTAATCCACCACCTGCATAAACAGTAAATGTATTCTTTCCATCTTTCTTAACTGGCATAAAACCCAAATCTTGTACTGTTACGTGAGCTTCATCTTTTTCTGTACTTGAAAAAGATACCTTTAACTTTCTTGGAAGTTTATAAGTAAGAATTCTTTCTAAAAAGTAATTTGATACTGCTAATGATATTTCAGTTGTATCAAAAGCTTCTTCTCTATCTACTCCTGCTAATGGAGAAATGGCAACATTTCTTGGATAGTTACCACCACCACCTCTTGTGAATATATCATAATCAAGAACTTCTTTCATTATATCGCATACATCATCTATATCTAAAGTATGAAGTTGTATTGCTTGCCTTGTTGTTAAATGAACACCTTTTAAATTATATCTGTCTGCTAATTCATATATTTTATTTAATTGAGCTTTAGTAGTTACTCCTGAAGGCATTTTTAGTCTTACCATGAACTTTTGTCCGCCTCTTTCAGCGTATACGCCCATGCCTCCTGATGCCTTTTTAAAGTCTGCCACGCTCATTTCTTTGTTAATAAATTTTTCTCCAACAAGTCTAAAATCTTCGATTTCTTCTCTTAAAATTTCTTTTAATTTATCCATCAAACTCACCTCTAAGTCCTCTTTTGTTGAACATATAAATTTTTATTATTCCACTTCAATTTATAGCACAAAAAAAATACAAAGGCAATTTTTTAAAGTTTTTTAAATTGTATTATCAATAAAAGACAAAACCAAGAATAATTTATTGAATATTCTTTTATTTAGCAAAAAATTTTGTTCTTCTTATTTCTAAATTTTCTCTGGAAAACAAAAAAGATATATCTAAATTTTGAACAGACCCCTGTCAAGTAGACAGGCAAAATAAATAAAATTTTTGAGAAAATGCGACCTTAATTAGGGTCGCATTTTCTATTCGATTTTTCTCTTTTTTCTAATAGCATAGCCTTGTATGCTAAAATACGTTTATTTTCAGGTATAGGATATTGCGCTGGGGTTATTGAAACCATTGCAGCCTGTCTCACTTCAGTAGGAGTAAGATTATTGAAGCGTTCTTGATACCTGCTGTTATTGTAGAAAAATATGTAATCCTTTATTGCTTCACGTAATTCATCTTCACTTTTAAAATTAGTATTATAATACATTTCTGATTTGATTATTCCCCAAA
>NZ_FPBY01000080.1 GCF_900116755.1 Clostridium sp. DSM 8431 | reverse complement strand
TCTAAATTCTTTTTAGATGAGAAAATAGGAGTGTTAGTAGTTTTAACAAAAGATTTTTTGCAAGTCTTGCATAAATACCTTTGAGTTTCTTTATTCTTACCATTTTTAACTATGTATTTATTTTTACAATGAGGGCAAATTAATTCTGTTGTTTCTTTATTATTTGAAACATTAATTAAAATACTTATATCTATTAATAATTTCCTTTTAGCTGCATTACTTAAAAGTTTTATATTTTCTAAAATTTTAAAATAGTTATCCGAATACAAATCAATCACTTCCGAGTATCATTTGTTTAGATACTTGCCTATTTTTATCACTTTTATTCACAATACAGCCTTAAAAAACAACAGAAGATCTATATAACCATATAAAGGAAAGAAAACATGTATTGCATATGTAGAATTTTATGATATAATAAATTTATAAATTACCTGAGATGTTCGCGTAGCTTATTATATTCAACCTACATAATATTTTCGGGATTTGCAATATGATTATGAATATTGGACTTTAGAAATTTGATTTTACATCAGCGAAAGATAATAGGAGTAATTTGCGCAGAACCCACCTGCGAGAGGCAGGTTTTGAATATGTAAGTAGACGGCATGTTGGGAATTATATTTTAAGGTAATCAACACTTCATTTTTAATGAAGTGTTTTTTTCATGATTAGAATAATATTTATATATATTTGTTGAGAACGTTAATGTGAATTAGAGGTAAGACATGTTAGATAGAACAATAGCACAAAAGATAGTTAATAAAATGATGGAAGTAGTGCCTTATAACATTAATATAATGGATGATGAGGCTGTAATTATAGGAAGTGGCGAAACAGATAGAATAGGAACACTTCATTATGGAGCAGCAGAAGCTCTTACTAGAAAGGGAGAAGTAATTATTTACAAAGAAGATGAATTTGTAAAAAAAGGAGCAAATATACCTATTTTATTTAAAAATGAAATAGTAGGTGTTATCGGGATTACAGGAGATTCAGAGGAAGTATGTAATTTTACTAAGCTTATAAAGGTTACTGCGGAGTTACTTCTTACTGAGCAATATTCCTTAAGAGATGCTTTAATGAGGCAAAGAGTTAAAGAAGAATTTCTTTATGAATGGATATATACAAGAAATGGATATAAGGGTGATATGGCTTTAAGAGGAAAATCATTGAATATAGATATATTAAAGGATAGAATAGCACTTGTATTGTATAGCAAGGAGATTAAGAAATTTGAAAAAAGGGTAAAATCCATGCTTTTTATTGGAGAGTATACTGTACCTATATCTAGTGATAAGATTGCAGTTATACTTAATTATGAAGATGGCTATATTAATAGAATAGAAAGAATGGGAGTAAGACTTGCTAAATACAATATAGTAATAGGTGTTGGTGGGTTTTACAAAATTATTAATGAATCATTCGGACAAGCAATTCAATCAGTACTTATAGGTAGAAAAATATTTAATGATAAGAGGGTTATTTATTATAAGGATATAGAATTCTTTTGTAATGGTATAGCTAGTGCAAATAAAAAGATTTTAAATAATATAAAGTTAAAAATTGAAGAGTATAAAGGTGGGGAAGAACTATTAGATACATTAATGAAATATATTGAGCTTAATGGAGAGAAAAGTAAAATATCTGAAGAACTTCACATACATAGAAATACTTTAAATTATAGATTAAATAGTATAGAGAAAATAACAGGTTTAAATTTGAATTCTTATATAGATATGTATATTCTAATAAATTTATATTTAATGGTTAAAATAAAGGAGTAAATGTAGATGAGTTGAGATAAAATTTGTGCATATGCACAATGAAAACGTATTTAAAATTGTATATGAACATGATGTAAATGTTTAATGAAAAATATATACTATACTCAACAATAGGAGATTTAATTTAAAGTAAGGAGTAGATATTAATGGATATACAAGTAAGTACATTAGGTGCAATTTGTGCACTAGCTATTTCAATTGTTCTTATAATAAGAAAGATTCAACCAGCATATGCTTTAATTATCGGTGCATTGCTAGGTGGAATTATTGGAGGGGCTAATCTTACAGAAACAGTAACTCTTATGATGAATGGTTCTAAGGGTATGATGACTGCAATCCTTAGAATATTAACAGCTGGAGTATTAGCTGGAGTGTTAATAAAATCAGGTGCTGCTACTAAAATAGCAGAAACTATAATTTCTAAAATAGGTGAAAGAAGAGCTTTAGTAGCTTTAACTATATCAACAATGGTATTAACAGCTGTAGGTGTCTTCGTAGACGTTTCAGTAATAACTGTAGCACCAATAGCTTTAGAAATTGCAAAGAAGTCAAATATAACTAAAAGTGCAATATTACTAGCCATGGTAGGTGGGGGAAAAGCAGGAAACATAATGTCTCCAAACCCTAATACTATTGCAATATCAGAAAACTTAAATGTATCATTAACAAGTGTAATGGCAGCTGGAATAATTCCAGCAATCTTTGGTGTAATAGTTACATGTATTTTAGCTAAGAGAATGACTAAAAAAGGTAGCTTGGTTGAAGCAAGCGAAGTTACTGAATTAACAGAAGAAATGCCTTCTTTCTTTGGAGCAGTAGTAGGACCTTTAGTTGCAATAGTACTTTTAATGCTAAGACCATTATGTAACATAAGTATAGATCCTTTAATAGCTCTTCCAGCTGGAGGAATTGTTGGAGCAATAGTTATGGGTAAAGCCAAGAAGATAAATGAATATGCAGCATTTGGGTTAAGCAAGATGGGTGGAGTTGCTATACTTTTAATAGGAACAGGAACAATAGCAGGAATAATTTCTTCATCAACTCTTAAAGATGTTATAATTAGTGGAATAAATACTTTAGGACTTCCAAGCTTTGCTTTAGCACCAGTTTCAGGTATACTTATGGCGGCAGCTACAGCATCAACAACTTCAGGAGCAGCAGTAGCAAGTTCAGTATTTGGTGGAACAATAGTAGGTTTAGGAGTTTCTCCACTTGCAACAGCAGCAATGATCCACGCTGGATGTACAGTTTTAGATCAACTACCACACGGAAGCTTTTTCCATTCAACAGGAGGAAGTATAAATATGGAGATGAACGAAAGATTAAAATTAATACCATATGAAGCTCTTGTTGGATTTACAATGACTGTGGTATCAACAATAATATTTGGAATAATAAAGTAGTAAAAGGAGTAGAGATTTATGAAATTTGTATTAGCACCTGATTCATTTAAAGAAAGTATGACTTCTATGGAAGCATGTTTAGCAATGGAAAGAGGAATAAAAAAAGTATTTGAAGATGCAGAATGTATAAAAGTACCTATGGCAGATGGAGGTGAAGGAACTGTAGATGCATTAGTAAATGCTACAGATGGAGAGTTTGTAGAAGTTGAAGTTACAGATCCTTTAGGAAGAAGAATTAATGCTAGATATGGAATATTAGGAGATGGTAATACAGCAGTCATTGAAATGGCTAAGGCAAGCGGAATTGAACTTATAAAAAGAGAAGAAAGAAATCCTTATATAACAACAACTTATGGAACAGGAGAACTTATTAAGGATGCCGTTAATAGAGGAATTAAACATATACTAATAGGAATAGGTGGAAGCGCAACTAATGATGCAGGAGCAGGAATGTTGCAAGCTTTAGGAGTTAAACTTCTTGATAGTGAAAAGCAAGAAATTCCATTTGGTGGAGCTTCTCTTGAAAAGGTAGAATATATAGAAAAGGGAAATATAGATGAGTTATTAAAAGATGTAACTATTGAAGTTGCATGCGATGTAACTAATCCTTTAGTAGGAGAAAATGGAGCATCACATATATTTGGACCTCAAAAGGGTGCAACTCCTGAAATGGTAGAAGTTTTAGATAATAATTTAAGACATTTTGCATCAAAGGTTAACGAAGTATTAGGTATAGATATAGCTAATGCTGCAGGAAGTGGAGCAGCAGGAGGTCTTGGTGGAGCATTACTTGCCTTCTTAGATGCAGAACTAAAAAGTGGTATAGACTTAGTAATTAAATATACTAACTTAGAAGATAAGGTAAAGGATTGTGATTATGTATTTACAGGTGAAGGTGCAATAGATGGTCAAACTATATTTGGTAAGACTCCTATGGGTGTACTAAAGGTGGGCAATAAACATAATATTCCGGTTATGGCTTTTGCAGGTAAGGTAGATCCTGAATCTTCAAATCTTTATGATGAAGGAATGAATTCAATTCACTGTATTATGAGAGGTGTAGAAAACCTTGATGATGCATTAAAAAATGGATCTTCAAACTTAGAAAGAACTACTGAAAGTGTAGTAAGAATATTAAGATAATATTGTTTTATGTAAATAAAGGGTATGTAATCTGAATGATTTTTTAATCATTCAGATTACATAGCCCTTTTTGCTTTATTAATACATGAAAGTTATAGTAAAAAAATTTTTAAAGATACAAAAAGAAAGCAGTACCTATATCACTTTAGTAATATTCCTATTTTCATAAGTGTGATTTATACAAAAAATGATGATGCAAGAGACTTGGAACATTATTTTTCTTTGCATAGCTTCAAAAAAATAGAAAAAAATAATAAAAAGTATAAAAAAATCCTAAAAAAGTACGAAAATATAATAAAAATATAGTGAGGATGAGGATATGAAAAGTATAAAAGGAAAAATTATGTTTTCGATGATTGCTTTAGTTTTTATAATAATTAGCTTATTAAGTTTAACAGCAATAAAAATTACAAGTAATGCTCTAAGAAAAGTAACTGATACAAATATGAATGTTATAGCTATGCAAGGAGCTAAGATTATTAATAGTAGAGTTAAAAATGAAAAAGATATAATTGAAGCATTAGCAGAAAGAGAGGATATAAAAGATCAAGGAAAATCTGTAGAAGAAAAATTTGAAATTTTAAAACCTTTAATAGAAAAGTATGGATACATAAAAATGGGTTTTACTGATTTAGAGGGAAAAGTAGTTTATAGTAATGGAAATTCAGGAAATATATCAGATAGAGATTACTTTAAAAAATCAAAGGAAGGAAAGGTAGCTGTTTCTGATCCGTTAATTAGCAGTTTTGAACATATATTAGTTGTTGTATATATGGCTCCTATAAAAGTGGATGGACAAATTGTAGGTTTTCTTTCAGCTACTAAGGATGGAAATGATATTAGCTCTATATCTAATGATATAACTTTTGGTGAGACTGGAAAAGTGTTTATGTTAAGGAATGATGGTACTAAAATAGCTCATTATAATAGTAAATTAGTAGAAAAAGAAGATAATGATATTAAAAATGAAAAACCAGAGACCAAAGATTTGGTGAACTTACAAAGAAAAATGATTAATGGAGAAGAAGGAAATGGCGAATATGAAGAAGATGGAATAAAAAAATATATGTCTTTTGTACCAGTAGAAGGAACAAGCTGGTCTTTAGCTGTTGTTGCAGATAAAAATGAGGTTTTTGAAAAAGTACTTTCTTTAGAAACATTTTCTGTAATTATTGCAGTTTTTTCAATAGCTTTAGCTTCAATAGTTGTATATATAGTGTCTAACAGAATAGTTAGAGGAGTTACAACTGCAACAAAGTATATTTTACCAATAGCAGAAGGAGATTTCTCACAGCATATAGATGAAAAAGATTTGAAAATAAAAGATGAAACTGGAGATATGATAAGAGCTGTAAAAAAAATGAAAGAATCAGTTAAGGATGCTTTAAATTCAGTTGTAGAGAGCTCGAAGGATATGCATAAAGCTTCAATAGAATTAACAAATAGTTCGGAAAATATGAATATGTCATCATCTTCTGTTGATAGTGCAATTAAAGAAGTTGCAGCAGGTACTATGTCTCAATCAGAGGATTTGGTTAATATAACAGAAGTTTTAGATAAGTTTTCTAATAATCTTGATGTTATTAATAAATCTATTTATAATATAGCTACTAATTCTAAGGGAGTTAAGAGCTTGACAGAAGATAGCAAGGAATTATTTGAAACTCTTTCAGTTATTATAAAGCATACTACAGAAGCTTTTTATGATTTTAAAAATAAAATTGATATTTCAGCTGAAAATATAAATAAGATAAATCAAATAACAGAAATGATCAATTCAGTAGCAGAGCAAACAAATCTTTTAGCGCTAAATGCAGCTATTGAAGCTGCAAGAGCAGGTGATGCAGGAAAGGGGTTTGCTGTAGTTGCTGAAGAGATAAGAGAACTTTCAGAGCAAAGTAAAAATTCGGTTAATAATATAGCAGAACTGATTAGATTAATTTCTAATGACAATATTTTGATGGTTAATACTACGGATGAAATTACTATTGATTTTAATAAACAAAAGGAAGCTGTTGAAAAGGCAGTTGGTGCTTTTGAAAATATTTTTTATGCTATAGATGAGATTATCCCACAAATTGGACAAGTAGCTAAAGGCACAGAAGAAATTATGCAAGAAAAAGAATTAATATTACAAAAAGTAGAGTCTACTACCGCTGTTTCAGAAGAAACTTCAGCAGCTGCTGAGGAAATATTAGCTTCATCTAATGAAATAAAAGGTTTTTCAGAAACAGTATCTTTAGCTGCAAAAGAATTAGAAAAAACAGCTGAAGATATGAAAGGAAATGTAGAACAATTTAAAATGTAGAGAACTAATAAGGAGTCATAGTTTAAGCTATGACTCCTTGAATATTTTAACTAATTATTAGAGAATTCTCCATCCTCAACGAAGTAGGTTGGAGAATTCTCTAATAATTGTTTGTTTATATTTCTAATATTTTTGATATAATATAACTAATGTGTTGTTCTTTCTAAACTGAATATATGGAGTTGCTTAAAGAAATTGGTTCTAAGCGTAAAATATTCAACCATTCGCCCATGCTATAAGAGCGAAAAACAAGCCTTGACGATAGTATGACTGAGCAATCGATAATCCCTAAATGGGGTGGCTTCACGCCAAGAAAAAATCAAATGGCTTTTCTAAGTACGTCAGTACAAACCGTCGGAACGACGGGGTTAGCTTGGGTAAACTTATTCCATTAGGAATATTGACCAAGAAGCTCCCACTTCTATAAGTGGAGAGTAGTTCACTTTAAAATAGTAAGAAGGTTATTAACATTAAAATTTTCATCTTCATTAAAAATAGTATAAAGCTTTTCTATATTTTCCTCAGAATGTTCAATATCTTTAGAATACATGTGACTTATATCAATAGCATCAGCTAAAGTAAAGTTAAAGGAGTTGTCTATAAATCTAACAACATCTAAAACTTTAATTGCAACTAAACTTAATATACTTAGCTTAATTTTAGATAGAAGGTCAGCATCATATAAAGATTTCATGAAATATCTAAATATGAAGTAAGTAAATAAATTTTTAAATTCATATTGATTATTTTTATAGTAGTCATCAAACCTATTAATTGAGTTTTTATAAAAGTTTGAATCATTCTTATTAAATAGTATATCAATTGCATAGTGAATGGTTTTATTCCAGTTTTCATTTATTTTCTCAAGTCCATTAAATACATTAAAATATTCATTAATAAGAGAGTATTTCTTTTCAGTATTTTCTTTAAACTTATCTAGTGAAAGAGCTAAATCCTCTAAGAAAGTTTTATCAGAGTATTTCTTCCTTATTTCAGTAATCTTTGAAATTTCACATTCATCTATATTTTCCTGAATTTCTTTAGCAAACATAAGAAGAATAGAAATTCTAGTGTTTAAATTAAAATTTGTTTTTTGAATTATATTAAAAGCTACTTGTCTTGCTCCTAAAATTTGAATATAAAGATCTGCAGAAATTGAATTATAGCTTGTAACAAATTCATCATTTTCAGTAACTTCAAAATCTAATTTTTTATTATCTTTTAAAATTAGTCTAGCAGCCTCAGGGCAACTTAAAGATAAAGTTATTTCTCTTAAATTCCCGTATTCCTCTATTATACGTGGGAAGGTTTTACATGTATGACATAGATAATCTTCTCCAAGATTAGAATATATATCGCATAAAAGATTTTTGTTTAAGAAAGCACAGTTATTATTTTTTAATCTAAAACCAGGCTCACCATCTTCATATTTAATTATGTCTGAATGTAGTGAGTTTCCAAAGTCTGTGTCCACCTTTTTATATTTATCATAAGTATCTTCGTCAATAACAATCTCCCAGCCAGCACAACATGTGTCAGGACACTCAGAAGCTATACATTTAAAGTCTTTGTAGTAATAAGGAACTTTTATTTTCATCAGTTCGTACCTCGTTTGATTTTTTTATAATACTATATCATTTATAGAGCAGGAAATCAAAATACATAAATAAAAGTTATTATATTGAGTTTTAAAAGATATATCTTTTGTTGACTTTATACAATAAATGGTTTATATTATTTTAAATAGATATTATAATAAAAAGTGGTAATTATAAGGGGGATATTACAATGAGTATTAAGTATAAGTTTCCAAAGGATTTCTGGTGGGGATCAGCAACATCAGGACCTCAATCAGAAGGTAGATTTAATAAATTACATAGGAGTGTTTTTGACTACTGGTATGATATAGAGCCAAAAGCCTTCTTTAATGAGGTAGGACCTAATGTGGCATCTAATTTTTATAATAGCTATAAAGAAGATTTAGCTATGATAAAAGAAATAGGCTTAAATTCATTTAGAACATCAATTCAATGGACAAGGCTTATAAAGGATTTTGAAACTGCAGAGCCTGATGAAGATGGTGTTAGATTTTATAATGCAGTAATCGATGAGTGTGTAAAAAATGACCTGAAGTTAGTTATTAACCTTCATCATTTTGATTTGCCAGTAGAGTTATATGATAAATATGGAGGATGGGAATCTAAAAAGGTAGTAGACCTTTATGTTAAATTTGCTAAAAAAGCTTTTGAGTTATTTGGTGATAGGGTTAAATATTGGACAACCTTCAATGAGCCAATGGTAGTTGTTGAAGGAGAATATTTATATAAATTCCATTATCCAAATATATCTGATGGAAAGAAAGCAGTACAGGTTATGTACAACTTAAATTTAGCATCAGCTAAGGCAATTCAGGCTTATAGAGAAAGCAAACAAGATGGAAAGATAGGAATAGTGTTAAATTTAACACCTGCATATCCTAGAAGTAATTCAGAGGAAGATTTAAAAGCATCAGCCTTTGCAGAGGATTTTGCCAATAGATCCTTCTTAAATCCATCTATAAAGGGAGAGTTCCCTGAAAACTTAGTTAAGGTCTTAAAGAGAGATAATGTTATATGGAAAAGTACAGAGGAAGAATTAAATATTATAAAGAACAATACAGTAGATTTTCTTGGAGTAAATTACTATCAGCCAAGAAGAGTAAAGGCAAAGGAAGAGAAATATGATGAGAGTAGAGGATGGATGCCTGACAAGTATTCTGATAATTATGAAATGCCAGGGAGACGTATGAATCCTTATAGGGGATGGGAGATTTATCCACAAAGCATATATGATATAGCAATAAATATTAGGGATAATTATAACAATATTCCATGGTATATATCTGAAAACGGAATGGGAGTAGAAGGAGAAGAAAGATATGTAAATAGTGATGGAGTAATTGCAGATGATTATAGAATTGATTTTATAAGAGAACATTTAGAATATCTTCATAAAGGAATTGAGGAAGGTTCAAATTGTTTTGGATATCATACATGGACTCCAATAGATTGCTGGTCATGGACTAATGCATATAAAAATAGATATGGTTTCATAGCATTAGATTTAGAGACTCAGAAAAAGACAATTAAAAAGTCAGGAAGATGGATAAAAGAAGTTACTCAAAATAATGGGTTTTAAATAAGGGATAAGAGAGGCAAAGAATGTATCCAATAAAATTTAAAAATTTATACTATGAGAAGATTTGGGGAGGAAGAGATTTAGAGGGCTTTAGAGATAACCTTCCAGAAGGAAACATAGGAGAAAGCTGGGATGTTGCCTGTCATGACAACGGAATGAGCGTAGTTGTAAATGGAGAATTTAAAGGAGAAACTCTAGAGAAAATTATTGAGAAGCATAAAGAAAAAATAGTGGGTAATAAACTTATAGGAAAGAGATTTCCTCTTTTAGTTAAGCTTATTAATTCAAAAGATAAATTATCTGTTCAAGTTCATCCAGATAATGAATATGCAGAAAAGGTAGAGAATTCTTTAGGAAAAACAGAAGCTTGGTATGTAGTTGATGCCAAGGAAGGAGCTTCGTTAATAGTTGGAACCAAAGACTGCGATAAAGAAAAATTTAAAAAAGCAATAGAAAATGGAGAAACAGAAAAATATTTAAATAAGATTCCTGTAAAAAAGGGAGACTGCTTTTTAATTAATAGTGGTCTTGTACATGCTATATGTGAAGGTATAATCATAGCTGAAATTCAACAAAATAGTGATATTACTTATAGAATTTATGATTATAACAGAGGAAGAGAACTTCATGTTGATAAGGCTTTAGATGTTATTAATTTTGATTTGAAGGTTGAAAATGAAAGTGATAAAACTCTTGAAAAGTGTAGTGGATATGCTAAAGGTACACTATGTAATGGAGATTTTTTCACGATAGAAAAGTACGTAATAGAAGATGAAATAGAAAGTAAGAGCAATGAAGATGAGTTCTTTATATTAACATGTACAGAGGGAGAAGGAGTAATAGAAACAGATAACGGAGAAAAAACATCTCTTTTAAAGGGTGAAAGTATATTGATTCCTGCTTATCTAGGACACTATTTAGTAAAAGGAAATCTTACAGTATTAAAGACATTTATATAGATTATGTAAAATTATATTTGTTTATTAGAGCGCTAGAATTAAGGTTCTGGCGTTTTTTGTACGCTTAATATAAAAAATAAATAACATGTAAGCAGCAAAATATAATACAAAAATCTATATTATAATTTTGATGATTTAATAACGGTGAGAGCTTAAAGATAATTATATTATAGGGATGATAGTTAAGAGGTCATATTTTTATAATTAAGAGAAATTCACTAAGATTAAAAGAAAAATTTTTCCAGAAAAATATGTTTAGTATGCTATAATCAATAATAATTATTAAGTATAAAAAAGGTATGAACTAAAAAATATTACAAATGAAAAAGTAACTAATATTTAGTGAGGAGAATTAAAATGAAAAGAAGTAAGGTTATAATTTATGGATTAGGACGTTATTTTGAGTCAGCCATAGATGATATAGAAAGTAGATTAGAAGTAGTAGGGTATAGTGATTCGAGTTTACAAAAAGAGGGGATAGCTAAAGAACGAAAAAGGCTATTTATACCTCCTAAAAATATAAAAAAATATGATTTTGATTATATAATTATAACTAGTCCTGATTACTTTTCAGAAATAAAACAATATATCATTAATGATTTAAATATATGTGATGAAAAGGTAGTATCTTATGATGATTTGTTTATAAAGGAAATATATGATGGATGTGGAAAACTTAATAAGGATAAATATTTTTATGTTATAAAAAGTAGTTATTGCTCAGCAGGATTATTTGCGCAATATATAAATGTATTGTTACATGTTGATAAGGCATTAAAGGAAGGATATTTACCTATTGTTGATTTTAAGAATTTGCCTAATTATTATTTGGATGTAGATAAATTAGGAATAGAAAATTCATGGGAATACTATTTTGAGAATATTATAGATATTCCATTAGAAGAAGTTTATAATAGTCCAAATATAAAATTCTCTAGTGATTTATATTTTCTTCCAAAGAATATAGAAGATAAGAAAAAAAGAGAGTATTATAAAAAAATATGTAGAGAATACTAAAAAATAAATAAAAAGACTCTTAAAATTATTGATGAAGAATATAAAAAAATTTTAAAAGGAAAAGATAAGGTTTGTGGAGTGTTATGTAGAGGGACAGATTATACTAATGCAAAACCTTATGGTCATGGAATACAACCACCTGTGGAAGAAATGATAGAAAAGGTAGAAAATTTTATAAATAAAAATAATTATAATTATGTATATTTAGCTACAGAAGATAGTACTGTTCTTGAAAAATTTAAGGAAAAGTTCGGAGATAAACTTTTATATACTAATCAAATGAGATTTAAGGATACAGGTGATAAGTGGTTATTTCAAATACATAATAGTAGAGAAAATGATAAATATCTTAGAGGAATTGAATATTTAACAACTATATATTTATTATCTAAGTGTAATTCTTTAATTGCAGGAAGATGTGGAGGAGCATATGGTGCCTTATTAATAAATGATGAATTTGAATATGAGTACATATACGATTTAGGTAGGTATGGAATAGACGATAAATAAATATGTTATATAAATTTGTATAATTTATTACTTATTTGATATAATCTTTATATATTAGTAAAAATAAATAAGAGAGGTGAAAAGGTCTAGATAGTAATATCTATCCGCCTGCAAGATATGTTAAAAGAAGTAATAAAAAAAGATGAAATAGCTGCAATGAAAGCTAGAGACAAAGAAAGAGTTAATGTTTTAAGAATGGTTAATTCAGAAGTTAAAGCTTATGAAGTTAACAACAGAGTAGAAATTCCAGATGAAGAAGTTATAAGAATTGTTGAAAAAAATATAAAGCAAACTAAAGAAGCTTTAGACTTCGCTGAAAAAGCAAATGACGAAAACAGAATTAAAGAAGGAAAATTTGCTTTAGAAGTATTAACTCCTTATTTGCCAAAACAATTAACTGATGATGAAGTTAATGCTATGATAAAAGAAATTATAGATAACGGAAATTATACAGCTAAAGATATGGGTAAAATAATGAAAGAAATTATGCCAAAGGTTAACGGAAAATTTGACAGATCTAAAATTAACCCTATGGTTAAAGAAATATTAGCTTAGAAATTAATAAAAAACACTAGTGTAGATTTAAATTTACACTAGTGTTTTTTTACTTTGTCTATTGTTTTATTAAATAAATTAGAAGAATATTTTTAATTTATTTAATATTGTTCAGAAAATATCAATGTTTCGGGCTATTAATTCTTTTTAGGAATAGATGTATTCCTAAAAGGAATTGAAGAGGGCCCTTTTTATCTATATTATTATTATTGTGAGTAGAGGAGTTAATAATTTTACTTATGTTTGTAGAAAAAATAACAATAAAGTCGATTAACAAGAATTAATATATAGGAGTGATAGTATGATATTTGGAAACATAAAAGCAAACGAAAACATATCAAGTTATCCAAAAGCAATTCAAAAAGCAATTCAATATCTTAAGGGAAATGACTTAGTTAATAAGGAACCTGGGAAATATGAATTAGATGGAGATAATATGATCCTTCAAGTTTTAGATGTACAAACAGGTGAAAGAGCTGAATTACGTCCAGAAGTACATAGAACTTATATAGATGTTCAATTTTTAGCTAAAGGAAAAGAAATCATAGGTTGTTATCCAGATATGGGAGACAATGAAATAGATGAAGAACTTCTAGAAACTAGAGATATCATATTTTATAAGAATAATGAAAAGGCAAGAGAAACTCATCTTGAAATGAAAGAAGGCTCTTACGCTATATTCTATCCACATGATGTTCATATTCCAGCAATAATTAAAGATGAATCAATGACAATAAGAAAGATAGTTATAAAAGTTAAAGTATCTACACTATAATTTAAACTAAAGGAGAAACAAAAGATGAAAAAGTTAGATAAAGTTGTATGGGGCATGGTTGGATGCGGTGTCGTAACAGAAGAAAAGAGTGGACCTGGTTTATATAAATCTGAGAACTCAGAACTAAAGGCAGTATTTGATATAGATTATGACAGAGCATGCGATTATGCTAAAAGACATGGAGTGCCAGTTGTATATAAAACTGTAGAAGAAATGCTTTCGGATCCAGAAATAAATGAAGTATATCTTCCAACACCTCCAAAATTCCATAAAGATTATGCAATTCAATGTTTAGAAGCAGGAAAGATTCCTTATACAGAAAAGCCAATGGCATTAACTTATGAAGACTGTGAAGAAATGATTAAGAAGTCTGAAGAAGTGGGGCTTCCAATCTATGTGGCATTCTACAGAAGAGGAATGGCTAAGTACATGAAGATTAAAGAAATAATTGATAGTGGAAAGCTTGGTAAGATAAACTTTGTTCACTTAAGACAATTCATGAAAGTTGAAGAAGCAGATTTAGATAGAGATAACTTACCATGGAGATTAAAAACAGAAGCAGCAGGCGGCGGAAAGTTTGTTGATATGGTTGCTCACGTTCTTGATATAGTTGAATATCTTTTTGGAAAAATAGAAAATGTAAGTGGGTTAGCTGAAAATTATGGTGGTTACTACGATGTAGAAGACACAGTAACTGCTATATTTAAAATTGAAAGCGGAGTAATGGGTAATGGTATCTGGTGCTACGTTGCAGATCATGATGAAGAAGAAATGTTAATAGTTGGAGACAAGGGTAGAATAAGTACTACTGGATTATTCTATGGACCAATTAAAGTAATCATCGATGGAAAAGAGGAAATCATTGATTATAAAGAACCAGAACATGTTGCACAACCTTACATTCAAACTATAGTTAATGAACTTATAGGAAAAGAAAAATCACCGGCTGATTTAGAAAGTGCTGCACACGTTATTAAAGTAATGGATGAAATCTTAGAAGATTACAGAAAAAGATATTAATTTAAGTTAGCTCTTATATCCGGTGGATATAGATATGTATCTACTGGAGAGAGCTAAAAATTTTAAAATACTTTGTTAATTATTTAATTAACAAAGTGCATAGATTATACATTTAAGGGAGACAAATTACAAATGAGTATCGAATTTATTATTGGATTGTTATTATTAATTTCTTTTATGGGATTAGTTGTGTATGCTGTTAAAGGTGGAAACCTTATGACAGGTATATTTATTATGGCTATAATATGGACAGTACTTCCTCTTATCGGAAATGCATTGGTTACAAATCAAGAATTTATAGAAGCCAATAAAAGTATTGTTAGTATAGGTGTTATTGATGCTTTGAAAAAAGTATTCCAAGGTGGACCAGAAGGTTGGGGAGGAGTTTTAGTTAACTTTATCTTCGGTGCTTGGTTCGGTAGAATAATGCTTGAAACAGGTATTGCATCTACAATGATTAAAAAGACAGTTGAGTTCGGTCAATGTCGTCAACTTAGTAGATTAATGCAGATGAAAGTGCTTTAAAACCATATTATTTTTTATAGCTATTTAAAATCCCCTTAAAAAATGGTACACTAAATAAATCCACTGGTAAAAGTGAATTTTAAA
>NZ_FPBY01000055.1 GCF_900116755.1 Clostridium sp. DSM 8431 | reverse complement strand
GTAAACTTAAACTTACAGCTCTACACTAATTATATTTTATATAACATATCTATATGTGGAATATCATCCTCTAAGTATTCATCTGAGACAGCTTTAAAACCTAAACTCTTATAAAACTCTATAAGATAAGATTGTGCTTGTATCTTAATTGCACTTTCCTTTAATTCTTCTACTACAAATTTAATTGCCTTTATCATCATTTTTCTAGCAATTCCACTTCCTCGATAATTTTTATCTACACAAACACGCCCAATAGATATTTCATCATATGAAATTCCCTTTTTTATAATTCTTAAACCTGCAATAACCTTATCCTCTTCTTTGCAAAATAAATGATAAGAGTATTCATCTTTACCATCACAATCTTGATAAGGACATTCTTGTTCTACGACAAATACCTTACTTCTTAATGCTAAGATTTCATACATTTCTTTTAATTCTAGTTCATGAAATTTTTTTATCTTCCAGTTCATAATTATCCTCCAAAAATATATATTTCTTAATAGAAAAATAAAACACTAAATCTCATTCCTCCTTTAAAAAGGCCCTAATGAAATAAGACTTAGTGCTTATAATTGTTCTTACCCATGTATAAGAACAATGATCCTATTTTTTAATTATAATTACTCTTGAAGTTAAATACAAAATTAATAACATATTTATATTATCTTATAGTTTAAATTTATTTACTTCATCCATCATATTATCAGTCATATTACTTAATGATTGTGCTGATGCAGCAACTTCTTCTGTTGATGCATTCATTTCTTCTGCTGATGCTGAAATTTCTTCTGAAGAAGTAAATAGTTCCTCAGATATACTAGTTAAATCATCTATCTTTTTAATAATATTATTTTTATTATTTTCTGCTGATTTCTTTATATTTTCAATTTGAGGAATAATTTCATCTACTCCATTAACTATCTTCATAAAAGAATTTATTGAATTCTCTATTGTTTTAACTTGATTTGTAAGTTCATTATCCATACTAACAGAATCTGACACTATAATATCAGTTTCTTGAGATATATCCACTATTAACTCGCTAATATCTTCTGAAGACTGTTTTGATTGTTCTGCAAGCTGTCTTATTTCATCTGAAACTACTGCAAATCCCTTACCTGCTTCTCCTGCTCTTGCAGCTTCAATAGCTGCATTTAATGCTAGAAGATTAGTTTGTTCAGAAATATCATTAATAAGATTTGTAATTTCAGTAATTTTATTTACCTTTTTTTCTAGGGAACTAATCTTAGAATAGAAATTTTCAAACATATTGCTTACATTATTTACAGATTCAATTAGTTCCTTCATTTCCTTATTACTATCAGCAGCCATACTTCCTATGTTCTTAGAATTTAAATTTACACCTTCAATTTTACTTGTCATTTCCGAAAGTTTTGTGCCAAATTCATCCAATATAGAAACTATTTCCATAATACCTTCTGTTTGATTTTCAGTACCTTCTGCCACACTTGAAATTGAATGTGTTACATTTTGAGAAGAACTAGAAATTTCTTGTGCTATTATCGAAAGATTTTCTGAATTTTTCACTAACAGTATTTGCATTATCTTTTATACTTCTAATCATATCTTTCAATGATTTTTGCATTTCTTCCATTGAATTAGCCATTTGTCCAACTTCATCTTTAATAGAAAGAAGGTTTTCTGGTACTTTATGTGTTAAGTCACCTTCTGATAATAAATTTAAATGTTCTGTAATAGCTTTTATTCCCTTTGATATTACATTAGCTAATATATAGATTACTATAAAGCCTATAACAATAAATACTATTGAAGTTGTAATAGTAATAGTTTTTAACCTTTTTAATTCCGATAATATTTCTTCACTTTCTATACTTACCCCTATTGACCAATCTGTTCCATCAATTGGACAATACCCAATATGGTAATCAGTATCTTTGTATTTAAAAGTGTCTAACCCACTTTCTTTGTCATCTTTTTATGTACATCTGCAATCTCTTCTAAACTAGCATCATTTTCAGAACTTGTAATTAAATTTTCATACTGAAGAACTGCATCTCTATCTTTATTAGCTATTGAAGTTCCATCTTTATTAATAATAAAAGCACTTCCACTTTCTCCAAATTCTATTTCATCAGTATATTCTGATAATGCATTTCCATCTCTTGACTCTAATAAAACCCCAATAATTTCATCACCATTTTTTACTGGAACAACATAACGTACAGATAAAGTATTATTACTTTTTCTAAGTTCAGGATCTGTTACAACTCTATTTCCTTGTAATGCAGATTTTATATATTCTCTATCACCTATATTAAAAATCTGACCATCCGAATGAAGAACATCTCCATTTGCATCAACAAAGTCAAGGGTCATACTTCCAATTCTTTCTGCTTCCTTTATAAGAATTTGTCTTTTAGTTGCAAAATCAATATTTGGATCATTCACATCACTTCTTGCTGCAATAGATTCTAACTTTCCAAATTGTCCATTGATTCTTTCTTCAATAGTATTAGATGCCTCTATTGCAATTTCAGGTAATGTTTTTTTCAAATTTGATATTAATGAATTTCTAGCTATAGCATATGACGATATACCAAGTCCCAAACAAATGACTACAATAAATGCCCCTAAATATACCAATAATTTTTCCCTTATGCCTCTCATATTTCCTCCTAATATTAATAATACGAATATTTTTCGACATTAATCGTTAAATCTTTAGCTTATTTTAGCAAATATATTAAAAAGTCAATTATTAAAAATAAACTAAAATTAAAAATTCTATAAACAAAAATTTTGAATTAATAAAAATAAGACAAAACTAAATGATTAAATTAGCTTTGCCTTAAAACCAAAATTATTATATAACTTATAAAGATTTATTATATTGAAAAGAGTTAGCTATTAAACTAACCCTTTAACTGAATAATTACTATATAACTTTCAGTGTCCCTCTTTCACACCTTTAGGAAGTATGATTATATGCATTTCCATTAACAAAACAATCTATATTCTACTTATTACTAAACATATCACATAAATTTTGCATTTGTTTAATCATATCAATTCCCTTTTGAGGGTTATCCATAAACTTATCAAAAAAACCTGCAACAACATCTGTCTGTTTATTTTTTTGGTATGTATCTGCTTGTTTATCAAATTCAGTCTTAATCTTATCAATTTCTGCTTGCGATTGTTTTTCAATCTTTTTAATATCGCTATCACATTGTTCTTTTATTTTTTGTATCTCTGTTCTACATTGCTTATTAACATTTTTAATGTCTACATCACATTGTGCTTTTACCTTATCTAATTCAGTCTTAGATTGCTCTTTTACTTTTTCTAACTCACTTCTAAACTGACTTCTTGATGTAAAATAAGTTATAACTCCACTAACAATACTTGTTATTAATGGTAGTAATACGCTAATAGTATTATTCATTTTATTCACCTCTCGTTAAATATAATTTATTATACCACATTTAACATAACCGTTAATATTTTGAATATTACATATATATACTTTATATTTAAAGATATTAAATTTTAATCTAATTTATAAACTGCAACTAAATCATTCTTACCACCTACAATAATCTTTTCTACTTTATCAAGCCATTCTCTTCTTTCTAAAACTTTAGTTGGTAGTTCTTCCCCTTCTTTCTTTAATGCAGATATTTTATTACTCAACTCTCTTATGTATTTATTTTTATCAGCTTTCTTATTTTCTAAAGATACTATGTCAACTTCAATATCTTTTATTTCGTTTTCTAACATCTGCATTTTCTTCTTTAGAATATCCTGCATAGTTTTACTTGTTGATTCAATGAAAGAATTTAAAAGTGTTTCTAAGGAACTTTTCTTCTTCTTTAACTTTTCCTCTTCTATTTTTATCAAGTCATTTACCATATCAACTGTTTCTGCATTTGCTTTTGATAACTCTTTCTTTAGTTTTATTATCCTAAGTTTAATCTGTAAATGAATATTCTTATAATATACCTTTCTTTGCTCTTCAATGAAGTTATCTAATATTTCAACCTTAATATTTTCAGACTGACAATATTTCTTTGTATATTTTTTCTTATGTGAACAAATTAAATAATGACTTCCTTCTGCTTTATCTTTAATTCTTCTTTCTACACATCTAATATATGTAGCACCACAACATTTACAAACTACTTTTCCTCTAGTATCATACTTTCTTGCATTAGTTCCTCTATTTCCATGTAAACATCTATCTTTTAATGCTTCTTGAACCTCTTCCCATAGTTCTTCGCTTACTAAAGGTTCTATTCTATCATTTTTCATAACAATCCAATCTTCTTTTTTAACATACTTAACTTTGCTTTCAGTAAAAAGATTTTCACTTGTATATTTATTTCTGACATTATAACCTTTATATTTTGGATTAGTTATTAATGTTTTTATGGTACTATCACTCCACAAATTGCCTTTCTTAGTTCTATATCCTGCTTCATTAGTTAATTGTGCAGTTCTTTTTAATCCATGCTCCAACGCAGTATTAAATATAAATTTAACTACCTCTGCTTCTTCTTCATTTGCTATTAATGAATTAGTTTCTTTGTCATAATCCCATCCAAAAATACTATTATTCCTAATCTTATTCTGCATTATAGTAGTTTTATTTCCTCTTTTAGTTCTTATACTTGTTTCCTTAACTTCATTTTCTGCCATTGCAAAAAACATTTGAAGTAAAATCATATCATTCATATTGCAACTATCTTTTTGCACATCTAAGAATTTCACATTTACTTTTTTAAAATCCCATAGCGTTCTTAATACATCAATAATTACAATATTTCTAGCAAATCTTGAAGTAGATAAAACTACTATCTCATTAAACAATGGTTCTCTAAACTCATCTGCTTCAAAGGTTAATCTCCCATCTTTTAATCGCTTCTCATTTAATCCTGCATCATATAATAAATCTTTAAATCCTTTTCTATTAAAGCTTGTACCAGTTCCAGTATCACTATACATTAATATTTCATAATCTTTGTATATCTCTTGTAATAATTCTCTTTGTTGCACTAAGGATTTTTGTTGGTCTTCCTTATTCGTACTTACCCTTACATAACAACTAATTATTTTCTTTTCCTTAAACATTTAAGCCACCAACCTTTTTATATCTTCAACTTGTCTTAATACTTTTCTTAAAACTTCAATTTGATATAAATCATCTTCTATGATGGTTAATGCTTCTTTTATAGTTAATACAATTTCATTATAATTACTTTCCTCTAAAATTAAAACTCCACAGTTATATACTTTTACATAATTTTGTTCTTCTATAATTTTAATATCTATCATAAACTTCTCCTTTAATACAATTTGTCTTTTGTAAAATACTCTATATTTATGTTATATAATTACCTTGATAAAAAGTTCATTCAAAAAATTATGTAATATATACCATTTAAAATAAATTTCTAATTTTATACTAAAAAAACTTTTTTCATTATTTTTTGTACCGGTATATCTTTTTATTAATAAAAAAAGTCAATTGGTACCTACTTCATATACAAATGTGCTATTGTTCTGTGGAAAAAACTATCCTTTTTTCTCCCAGTTTTCCCGGGGATATTATACAAAAAAAAGAAGAAGTATATCTAATTTCCTCTCCTAAATACTTTCTTCATATATTTTTATATATTTATATAATGTTGTTCTGCTTTTCAAATCTAAAAGTTTTGTAAACTGTGTTGCATTTATAGATTTATCTTTCCATTGTTTATAAAGCTTAGAAAAATTCTTCGGTAAATCTTCTTCTGTTACTTCTTTTCTTCCTTTATATTTTCCTTGCTTCTTTGCTATTTCAATTCCTTCTGCTTGTCTTTGTTTTATCTTAACTCTCTCCTGTTCGGCTATTGTTGATAGGACTTCTATTAATAGATTATTTATCATATCCATCATAGCATTAGCCATTTCATTACCAAATGAATCTAAATCTATTAGTGTTGTTGGTACATCTAATACCTTTACCCTAACCCCTAAATCTTTAAAGTATCTTAGTTCATCAAGAACCATCTTTTTATTTCTACCAAGCCTATCCAATTCTTTAATTATTAGTATATCTCCATACCTTAATTTTTCTTTTAGCTTTAAATAATTATCTCTATTAAAATCTTTCCCGCTCTGCTTATCTGTATAGATATTATCTTCTTTTAACTCTTTCTCATAATCTAATAATGCCCTTATCTGTCTTTCAAGATTCTGCTCTTTTGTACTTACTCTAACATATCCAAATATCATATATATATTCCTCTTCATCTATATTTTAATATGTAATTATCTTAGCACTGTTCATTTTAAGTATCAATATTATATTGAACACTTTTTGTGTAATTATTACTGTTTTTCTATAGAATCAGTTTAATATTTAATTGTTCACTATAAGGTGTACCTAAATTAAACACTTATTTTAGGCTTCATTCGTCCCTCATTCGCCTGTTGTCGCTATCGCTCCAAACAAGATTTTTATAAAAATAGGTAACATTAATGACCTTCTTATATACTCCTATATAGCTAGACCACACATGTTACCTATTAATAAAAAAAGAAGAGGCTTTTCTTCCCCTTCAATTAACATCTTATATAAGTAATTATCATACTTAACTACTAATTTATTAACTTTATAATACATATATGGAGTTTCTGATTTTGATAATATAATATCCCTTAAATAATTATAATCATTTATAGTTATTTCTCCTTGTAAATATCTTTTTCCTAATGATTTTAATTCTTTATTAATTGCAGAATTTTTTATCCAATAATTATTATAGGCTTCTCTATCAACTAAAACTCTTTTTCTTGTCTTTTTATCAACACATATGTATAAAACATCATCTAATTTTTCAAAGATACCTTTTTCAATTAGTTTTGTATCATATCTTTTACTTGTAGTTTCAGCTATATTAGTTTCCTTACATAATTCATATCTGTTTATCAATTCTTCTTTTTCAATACTTTCAGCTTTTCTTTTCGTGTATCTCTTTAAGCTTTCAATATCCTTTACTTTAAATACCTCTTGTAAATGTTCATAATTGCTCTGCGAATATTCTTCATATTGAATATAAAAATAAATACTTCTACCTTCTTTAGCTATATCATTCACTTTATAACACGCTTTAGCTAATTCATATTTTATTTTTTCATTATCCCATCTTGATAAACTTTTAGTGTGCACTCCTAATATTTCTGCTACTTGTTTCTTATTAATTTTTTTCATAATTAATTCTCTCCTTTTTAATAACACACCAATTAATAAAATTGGCTCCTTTGGGTTATAGGAGTAAACCCAATCGTTACACCACCTTTCATCTATCTATATTATATAATAAAATACTTAATAGATTCATATAATAATTGTAGTTTTCCACATGCTTATACTTTCTTTAACAAACTCACAATTATATTTATTAAAGATTTAATTTTTTCAAAAATTCCACAAAGTTTTCTATTTCTGTTTGTACATATTCATTTTTACTCCATAATTGATACAAATACCCAAACAATATATCATTACTTAATACTAATTCTTTTGCTAAATCTAAAAACCAATCATGTGGGTCTTCTCCTGAAACTCTTTCCAATGCACTAATTAATTTTTCTTTTTCATATCCAGACAAATTTAAAAATTCATCTGTATTTTCATTAATAACTTTTTGAAATTCTTCTTCTATACCATTGCTACCTGGTAAAAACCCATATGGCCACTTAATTTTTTCTTTTTCTTTTTGGCTTAAAGCTTCTTTCATATCACCATCATATATTCCTATAATTTTATACTGAAATTTATCAGAGTATGGAAAACTTAATATATGCGTAATCCCGCTTTCACCATTAGCAACTTCTATTGAATATTCCTCCAAAATTGAATAACAATTATTACTTTTAATGATTTCATTGAATAGTCTTCTAGCATTGTCATCTTCTAAATAAAATATTCCTTTATTTCTTACCTCTAATCCTAATTTTTTTAATGCATTTGAATTACAAGCTTTTTCTACTGCTAATTCATTTCTATATTTACTTACTACAATAATATTATTATGTGATATTTTTCTGATTATATATGGAGAATGAGTAGTAATTATTACATTAAAATGTTTTTTACTAACTTCTTTAGCTATATAATTCATTAACTTTTCTTGTGATTTAATACTAATAAAAGTTTCTGGTTCCTCTATCAATAAAAATCCTTTTCTATCAATTTTTTTTATCGCCCAATATAGATATAATAAAAAATGTTCACCTACTCCCATACTTAATGAATCATAGCTTATATCTCCACATTGTACACTAAAATAAGGTTTTACTTCATCCTCACCAACTTCACGTATAGTACATTTATCATATTGCTTCCCTATTATATAATTTATCTCGACAAGACTACCACTATCTAATGGCTGAGAACCGTATTGTTCTAAATATTCCTCGAGATTTTCAACATTAAATTCTTTTAATATATCTAATGATTGCTCATAATCAATATACAAAAGTTTAATCTCCGTATCACATATCTTATTATTTAACTTATATTCAATAATATTTTTACACTGAATTTCTGTATCATTTTTAGAGATTATTGCACTACATTCACTATTACCTATCCTATATAAATCACTTCTATCTAATCTTATTCCTAAAACATCTTTTAATGCTGCTATTATAGTGCTCTTTCCAACACCATTTAATCCACATATAGCAAATATTCCACCTGTAAATTCTATTGTGCCAAATCCATTTATTCCATTTAAATTTAATTCTTTAATTTTTATATCATAGTTACTTCTTTTTACCCTATCCCAGTAATCTTCTACTCTTGCTTGTCTCATAATACTATAATATCTCCCCCCAATTATATTCTTCTGCAATTAAATCGATACTTTTATTAACATTATTAGTTTCTTCATATAATTTTTCAAATCTAGATAATAATTTTTGACTACCTATGTGATTATTACACATTTCATATACTAAATTTATAATAATATCCCTAATAATTATAGAAGTTACTTCTGTACTTCCTAAACTAGACTTTTGATTAAATAATATTAATAAGTTATCAAGGCAAGAATATTTTTTTTCTAATTCATTAAAAGTATCAAAAAAACTTTTATTAAGAAGATTTATGGTTACCTCTTTCTGCTTATATCGTTCTCTGTATATTTCAAATCTATATATATAATCTCCTAATTCTTTATATGAACATTTATGAATCATCCTATTAGCAAATATTAACCAACTATAAAGTGTAGCTTTATTTAAACATATTAGTTTTTCATTATTTACATACTGCATACTATCAATAAAATATAATAAAATTTCTTTACTTCTTTCATATACTTCATTGCTAAAAGCTTCTTCTCCTCTATATTTATCTGATATATCACTTGAATTAATTTTCTTCTTTAATGTTCCAATTTCTAAAGTGTAACAAAATTTTGCTATTATATCGTCATAAGCCATTCTTGAATTTGAAAATCCAATAGTATCTCTATTTGCACCATTATTTTCAAAAATACGAACTAACTTTTTAACTTGAGAACGTGTTTCACCAAAGAATGCATTCCTTTGCTCTGCAGATGTTAATGTTGCTTGTTGATTTAATCTATAAAATAATTCTGCTGCTTCTTCCGCACTATATTCTTCTATTCTAACTAACCTTATTGTATATTTTTTAAAACGTCTCTTTACTTCTTCAGGCAAATCTTTATACCTAAATCCATTTAACTCAGATATGTTTTTATCAAAAGGCTTAATTCCTCCATCTACCTTGAGTTTATTATCCATAAATTCTCTTATACTTACCAATCTCTGTTGACCATCTAAAACTTCATCACTATAATCTTTTGATTGTACTAAATGTATAGGTGGAACTTGCCATTCTCTTAATATTGTATCTATTAATTTCCTCTTTCTTTGTGCTGACCATACTTCTCCTCTTTGAAAGTCTGGTTGTAAATCTATTTCATTATCAACTATCCTCCTATATATTGACTCAATCTCTAATTCAGTAATTCTGTACTTCATCTATCTTATTCATCCCCACTCTTCATTCAAATTCTACACCAATATAAATAATACCATATTTGTAATAATAATATAAATAATTTACTCAATAAAAAGAAGTCACACTATTAACTTGTGACTTCTTTACATTGATATTAACTATAAAATTTTCATACTTCCTTAAGGTGTTTTTAATGTCCAATCTTCACAGTTCCAAATATCAGTAACAACATCTCTATAGAACTCAGGTTCATGAGATACAAGTAAAACTGATCCCTTATATTCCTTAACAGCTCTCTTTAACTCATCCTTGGCATCTTGATCTAAGTGGTTAGTAGGTTCGTCTAGGATTAAGATATTAGTTTCATTGTTAATTATCTTACATAATCTAACCTTAGCAGCTTCCCCTCCTGATAATACTCTTATCTTAGATTCTAATTGCTTAGTAGTAAGTCCACATTTAGCAAGTGCAGCTCTTATTTCGTATTGAGTAAATGAAGGGAACTCTTGCCATACTTCTTCAATACATGTATTATTATTATCTTCTCTATCTTCTTGTTCAAAGTAACCTATGTATTGATAGTCTCCTCTTTCTACTGTTCCACTTATTGGTTTTATAAGACCTAATAAACTCTTTAAAAGTGTAGATTTTCCAAGACCATTTGCTCCAACTAAAGCTATCTTTTGTCCTCTTTCCATATAAAGATTTAAAGGCTTAGTTAGAGGCTTATCATATCCTATTTCTAAATCCTTAGTTTCAAATATAACCTTACCTGATGATCTTGCCATCTTGAAATTAAATTCTGGCTTTGGTTTTTCTTGTGAAAGTTCTATTCTTTCCATCTTGTCTAATTTCTTTTGACGAGATTTAGCCATATTAGAAGTTGCAACATTAGCTTTATTTCTTGCTACGAAATCTTCAAGTCTTGCTATTTCTTTTTGTTGCTTTTCATATGCTGCTTCTAATCTTCTCTTGTTTTCTTCATATATTCTTCTAAATTCATCATAGTCACCTACATATCTTGTAAGCTTTCTTTCTTCTACATGATAAATTAAGTTAACTACTGAATTTAAGAATGGAATATCATGAGATATTAATATAAAAGCATTTTCGTAGTTTTGTAAATATCTCTTTAACCATTCAATATGTTCTTCATCTAAATAGTTAGTAGGCTCGTCTAATAAAAGGATATCTGGATTTTGTAATAATAACTTACCCAAAAGAATTTTAGTTCTTTGACCTCCTGATAAATCATCTACATCTCTATCAAGTCCTAAATCTAAAAGACCTAACCCTTTAGCTACTTCTTCAACCTTTGCATCAATTATATAAAAACCATTGTTATCTAAAAGATCTTGAATTACAGCTGTTCTCTCTAACATCTTTTCTAATTCTTCTGGAGTACAGTCTGCCATCTTTTCATATAAAGCATTCATTTCTGCTTCCATATCAAATAAGAATTTAAAAGCATCTCTTAGGGCATCTCTTATACTTTCACCTTTTTTAAGAGCTGCATGCTGATCCATATAACCAACTCTTACATTGTTTGACCAGATTACATCTCCTTCATCAGGCATAAGATTTCCAGTTACTATATTCATAAAAGTAGACTTACCTTCTCCATTTGCTCCTATAAGTCCTACGTGTTCTCCCTTTAATAATCTGAAAGATACATCTTCAAAAATTGCTCTATCTCCAAAACCATGATTTATGTTTTTTACTTGTAATACGCTCATGTACGCCTCCTTAGTATCTCTTTTTTATCTAATACTTATTATATCTAAAATTTAAATAATTTAAAGTGAAAAAAGAGGATAATGAAACAAAAAAAGATATATTGAGTCTAAATCTAGAGCCTCAATATATCTTTTCTTAATAATTATATTTTTTAATATTTTCACAAAGTCTTATATTTAAAGGTCTTTCTTCTCTTACCTTTTTATATGAGCATAAGAAATCACTTAATTCTAGATCATTTAAATCTATCTTTCCTTCACTTTGTATAATAACATTATCTTCTTCTACTATTATCTCAATATCATTTTTATCATTTTTTATTGTATAATATGATATTGCTTTATTAATAAGCCTGTCTTTATACTTTTCTTGAAAGCTCATAGTTTTTCTTATATTATCATAACTTACATTAATATTGTCTGCCCCCAATGATTTTAATTGCTCATCTAAAAATTTAGAGTCAAAACCATATCTCTCCATAAGCTTTTTTTGTAAATTTAAAAATTTATCTTGAGATATATTATTTTCTTCCATATATTTATACATGTTTTTGGTGAAATCAGCCATAGTTATTTTACCTTGAGCCATTTCATAATACAAAGAGTACATATAGTCTTCAAGCTTATCTACATCTTTCTCTTTAGCCTTCTCTTCAGCCTTGTTTTTAAGTTGATTAAAATCAATAATTCTGTCGTCCATATAATCACTCCTTTTGTACTATTATATACCAAAAGTATTTATATAACTACATAAATTTATTATTCAGTATCTTCTATTTTGAGTGCTGTCCAAATGTCCATATATTTTTCTTTATCCTCATTATCTAAATTCTTGTATATTTCACATCTTTTCATAACTTCTTAAGTCTTGTATGCTTTAGGATTGTTTTTAATAGAATCTGTTTTTTCTTCTCTTGCTAATTTATTTAGAGTTAAGACCTACAGTTTCAAACATATATTTTACTGAATACTTATTATCTAAGTTTAATGTTTTGCTGCAGCCAGCTGATGCAAGTACAAAAATCATCATACATACCAATCATACTTGTTATTTTTATTAGTTTTTTCATTATTATTACCCTATAAAGAAATGAGAAGTACTCTTTTAAAGTACTTCTCATTAAATTTACTTTTTATTTCTTTTAGATATTACTATCTTTGATTCTATGATAGTCTTAGGATTAAAATTACTTTTAACCTTTTTCATTAATAATATTTGTCCTATTATTGCAATTATTAATCCTGCTAAAGACATTTTAGGTATAAGTTCTAAAATAAATCCAATGCCAAGTATTATTATATTTCCATCATATCTTTCACATATTCTGTTATATAATAATATTTTATATAATGTCCATAAAGCAGTAACTATAGTTCCAACCATAACAAGTGTTGATGAATTAAAATAACTTGTCATTGGCCCTCCTAAAAATAAGCTTACTAAAGCTAACATTATAAACCAAATAGACCCTTGTCCTAGTTTAATTAATAAAAAATCATTAAGAATTGGTATCCATGCAAAAAATGGCTTACATACTTTTTCCTTAGCTGATATTTTAAATAATGTAATTGATGTTATTACATAACTGACAAGTATCATCACCATCGAAAAAATTGCCAAAAGATTTCCCATTGCTATCTCAGTCATAATTATACCCCCGTTTATCTTATTTTAACTTCAAGATAAATATGCTTCTTTTGTATAATTATATAATTTTTATCATTTTATAGCAATATATCTAAATTTACTCAGCTTCTTTGTTAGTCATAAATACATAACTAAGACCAACAATTACAGCTCCACCAATTGTGTTACCTATAGTAACTACTATAAGGCTTGTTATTACCTTTGATAAAGCAAGTACACTTCCTTGTGGAAGGAATAGTCCTATAGCAAATAACCCCATGTTAGCAATGCTATGTTCATAACCTGCTGTAAAGAATGCAAATACACACCATGCAATCATTAATACTTTTGCTGCTTCATTTTTCATTTTATATGAACACCATGAAGCTAAGCATACAAGCATATTACATAATATACCTCTTATTAACATTTGCCCTAAAGTAAGGCCTGTCTTCATTTCTACATAATGAACTATAAACTCAGCTGCAGAATCATTAAATAAACCAGCATTTACAAAAAGCCATCCTGCAATTACTGATCCAATTAAGTTTCCAATCCAACAGAATCCCCATAATTTAAATGCATCTATCCATGTTGTTTCTTTTTCTGTTGCTCCAATGGCCATAACCATGTTGTTACTTGTATATAGATCTGCACCTGCAAATATAACTAAACATAAAGCTATACCAAAAGCTAGTCCCATTACTATCTTATAAGCATAAGCAGATCCTGTTGTTTGAAGGCCTGCACCCATTGAGTATGAAAGCATTGTACCAAATGCCACATACACCCCTCCAAGCATACAAGAAAGAGCATATTTTGCTGGAGTCTTTGTAAGCATTTTATTTTTCTTCTTCGCAGTTCCAGCTATAGTTTTTAATTCTTCTCTGTACATCGTAATAATATCCTCTCTTTGTTAAATTTCCTATAAAATTTTATACTAATAAATACTATTTATCAAGCTTAAAATAATTTTGCAAAAAAATTCCGGAGCCTTTAACTCCGGAATTCATAAAAATATAATTAATTTTCTTTTGTTTCTTTCTTAGCAAACTCTTCAAAAGCTTTAATAAACTTATATACATGAGTTATATTATGTTGAGTTGATAAGAAGAATGTTTCAAATTGTGATGGTGGTAAATGTATACCGCTTTTAATCATATGTTCAAAATATCTAGCAAATCTATCTGTATCACATTTCTTTACCTTTTCATAAGAATCTACTGGTTCTTCACTAAAGAATATAGTTATCATACCGCCAACTCTATTAACTTGCACTGGTAAATTATACTTTTCACTTACCTTAAAAACTCCCTCTTCAAGTTTAGAGCCAATTCTTTCTATGTGATTATAATATTCTGGATGATCATATAATTCATGTAGTGTTGCAAGACCTGCTGCCATAACTATAGGGTTTCCTGACATTGTACCTGCTTGATATACTCCTCCTGCTGGCGAAAGACATTGCATTATTTTTCTCTTTCCACCATAAGCACCACAAGGAAGTCCTCCACCCATAACTTTAGCATAAGTAACTAAGTCAGGTGTAACATTAAATAAAGTTTGTGCTCCCTTAAAAGATACTCTAAATCCAGACATTACTTCATCAAATATTAATAAAGATCCATATTTATTACATAATGTTCTTAATAATTGCATAAAGCTATTTTCAGCCTTAACTACTCCCATATTTCCAGCTACAGGTTCAATAATAACAGCTGCTATTTCATTTCCATACTCTTTAAAAAGATTTGAAATTTGCTTTTCATCATTATAGATTCCTATTAAAGTATTCTTAATACTATCTTCTGGAACTCCTGGTGAACCTGGAATATTTCCTGTTAATACTCCTGAACCTGCTTCCACTAAAAATCCATCATAATGTCCATGATAGCATCCTGCAAATTTAACTATCTTATCTCTTTTAGTATATCCTCTAGCAAGTTTTATAGCACTCATAGTTGCTTCTGTTCCCGAATTAACCATTC
Source organism: Clostridium sp. DSM 8431 (assembly GCF_900116755.1). Classification (GTDB taxonomy): domain Bacteria; phylum Bacillota; class Clostridia; order Clostridiales; family Clostridiaceae; genus Clostridium. The sequence continues at coordinate 5,418 of NZ_FPBY01000055.1, read as the reverse complement.
TTACCATATCTATATTAGGCATATTTTCACATAAAAACTTACTCATTTCAAGTTCTAATTTAGTAGGCGCTCCAAAAGCAATTGATTTTTCAGCTGTATCCTTAATTGCTTCAACTACTTTTTCATGACAATGTCCAAGTAATAATGGACCATATGCAAGAACAAAATCTATATATTCATTTCCATCTTCATCTACTATTATTACACCTTTACCGGATTTTATTATTGGAGGTGTCATGCTCATTCCTCTATATGCTCTTACTGGGCTATTAACTCCCCCTGGCATATACATTTTACTTTCGTTAAATATTCTTTCGTTTTCCAAAATAAATTCCTCCTCATCTTTATATATATCTAAAATAACATAATGCTTCATTTATGTATACTTACCCTTATAATATAATACAAAATAAAAGGATACACCAAAATATATTTTCAAACTAATGATATATAAAAAAAGAAGACATAACTAAAATCATTATTTAGATTACATCTTCTCTTATTTTCTAACTTTAGAATTTTTAAAGTCTTTCTAATATGTTATTAATAAAGTTTTCTGCTCCCATTCTATCCATTACTGCAGAAATTCTTTCTCTATGCTCTCCTACTTCTTTATAATATTTAACTATAACATCTACAACATGTACAATTTCTTCTTCTTTAAAGATTCTTCCAAGGGAAGTCCCTATACTCATGCCCCTTCCAAATCTTCCTCCAACAAATATTTCTGCACCTTTTTTTGAAGCTGTTACTGCGTTAAACTTACATGTTCTAACACATTCTCCACAATCCACACAAGTATCAGGAGTATGTACAATTTTCTTATCAACTACTTCTAAAGACTTCTGTCTACATTCCTTAACACATAATCCGCATCCCTTACACTTTTCAATATCAAATTCAGGAACTTGTCTTCCCATAATTCCAATATCATTTATATTTGCTTTAGCACAGTTATTTGCACATCCAACTATACCAATCTTTGTTTTTGCAGGCATATCTACTGCAAAATATCTATCTTCTAATTGTCTACATATTTCTTGAGTATCTATATTTCCATGAAGACATACTGTTCCTTTACATGAAACTAAAGGTCTTACTTTAAGTCCTGTTCCTCCATGTCTTAATCCTAAGCTTTTAGCTTCTTCCATTACAGTTTCTGCATCTTCATCCTTTATCCATGGAATTTCTATTTGCAGTCTTGTTGTAAGCCCTATATATCCTCTTCCATACTTATCAGCTAAGTACTTTAATTTTTCTAATTCTTCTGTATTAAAATTTCCTGCTCTACTTAAAAATCTCACAGCATAATGTTCCTTATCATTTTGAAGAAGAAAGCCTAGTGCCTTCATTTCTCCTTGTCTTTTCTTATTAACAGCCATTTATATATCTCCCCTTTTTCTTATATAACTACATATTATAAAATTTACAAATATTTTTCAAGGACAATTCATACAATTCTTATATTTTTTATTATACTAATTCATATGTATTTATTTTCAGCTTAAGGAAATACTATTTTTAATTACATTTATTTAATAAAGGAGAGATTTTATGAGGATTCCTAAGCATATTGGAATTATACCTGATGGCAATAGAAGATGAGCCTCCTCCCATGGATTAAGCAAAGATAAAGGATATAATTCAGGAATTACTCCTGGTGTTATACTTGTTAAACAATGCGAAAAATATGGAGTTAAGGAACTTACCTTCTATGGTTTTACTGTTGATAATACAAAAAGACCTGCAGTGCAAAAAGAAGCTTTTACAAAGGCATGTATAGCTGCTGTTAATTCTTTAAGAAATGAAAATGTTGAAATATTAGTTATTGGTAATACTGAATCACCATGTTTTCCAAAAGAACTATTACCTTTTACCAAACCTATTAAATTTGGAACAGGTGCAATTAGAGTTAACTTTTTAATCAATTACGGATGGGAATGGGATTTAAATTTACTAAAATCAGCTGATAGTAAAAGAAGAAATATTACTAACAATATACGTTCAAATAACATATCAAGAATAGATCTAATTATTAGATGGGGAGGCAGAAGGCGATTAAGTGGTTTCCTTCCTGTTCAGTCAGTATATTCAGACTTTTATATTATTAATAGATTCTGGCCAGACTTTAAGCCTACAGACTTAGATGATGCTCTTGCCTGGTATAATGAACAAGATATAACCCTTGGAGGTTAAAAAATACCTCCAAAGTAGATTTTCGTTATTTACCATGTCTACTTTGGAGGTATCATATCAATTTTTAGATTACACCTTATATATTTTTTATTTTAAATCTTCAACCATTTTTATAGAAAATACAGTCTTTTCTCCATTTTTTCCATCACAAACACAGATTGTTCCACCATGATTATTTATTATTTTCTTTGCTATAGCAAGGCCAAGGCCTGAGCCTCCATCACTACTTCTACTTTTATCTCCTCTTACAAAGGGCTCAAATAAATTATTTTTTATGGACTCTGGAATTCCCTTACCTGTATCAGCTATTTCAATTTTTATATAATCATCAAATTCTTTTAACTCAACCCTAAGCTTTGTTCCTTCTTCATTGTATTTTAAAGCATTTTCAATTAAATTACTTACTGCTCTTTTAAATAATCTATAGTCTATTTCCATCTTTAAAATATCATCAGGAATATTTACCTCTAATTCAAATTTTTTCTCTTCAATTTCATCTACATAGCTTACAACTATCTGTCTCATAAGCTCACATATATCTACACTTTCCAACTTCAATATATTTTTTGTATCTTGAAGTTTTACAAATTCAAAAAGTTCATCAACAAGTTCACCTACATGCTCTGATTTATTATAAATAGTTTTATAATATCTCTTCTTCTTTTCCTCATCTTCAACCATACCTTCATAAAGCGCAGCTGAAAATCCCTTAATAGTAGTAATTGGAGTTTTTATATCGTGAGATAAGTCCATAAGCATATGAGTTTTGCTTTCTTCTAGTCTTTGATTTTCTTCTCTGCTTGTTTTTAATTTATCTATAAGATAATTTATAGTATCACCTATAACTACAAATTCTTTTAATCCTGTCAAAGTAACTTTTTTATCATAATCCCCATCAATTACTTTTCCAAGGGCTTCATCTATCTTTTCTAGGGGCTTTCCTATTCTTTTACTAGTCCATATACTATATATAATTATACTTATAATAGATAATATTACTCCAAATCCAATTACAAAAATATATAGTTTATATAAAGGTTTTCCCACTTTATAAGGAACTCCTGTAAACTTTAATGTATATGCCAAAACATGCTTAGGTATCATAATTAAAACAAGATAACTTTCATCCTTTTGTACCTTAATAGATTTACATATTACATTAAAGCTACTTTCCTTATCTCCAGTTCCACTAAGACGTTCTTGAAATTCATATTCAGTATAACTATCTTTTAAATTTGGAGGAACTTGTCCATCTCTATAGATTACTTTTCTATCTCTATCAAGCACTTCAATATATCCACCTATTGTCTTTAATGCATGACAATCTATCTCTCTATAATCATTATATTCATCACTTATTATATTAAATATAGGAATTCTACTTGTCCCTTCAAAGGACTTTGATATTCTTATTCCAAGATATAAATAGCTAAATACAAATATAGCTGCAAGAACAAAAACAAAGGTTATATAATATGTAAATAAAGATACTAAAAGTTTTCTATCCTTTTTATACCTCATTTACTTCAACCTTCTTTTCAAATCTATATCCTAGTCCTCTTACAGTCTTTAGATACTTAGGATTTCTTGAATCTCCTTCGATTTTGTCTCTAAGTCTGCTTATATGAACCATTATGGTATTATCACCACTTAAGAATTCTTCATTCCATACAGATTCAAATATTTGATTTTTAGTTAATATTCGTCCTGCATTTTCCATTAGTAGTTTTAATATTCCATACTCTATAGATGTTAATTCAATTTCCTTTTCTCTTACTATGACTTTAACATTATAAGAATCTAATGTAATATCTCCTATTTCTATAATACCTTTATTTTCACTTGGCAGATTAAGATTATTTTTTCTTCTTATCTGCGCATTAACTCTTGCCACAACCTCTAAAGGGTTAAAAGGCTTTGTTATATAATCATCTGCACCTAAATCAAGGCCTAAAATTTTATCTGCATCTTGATTTTTAGCTGAAATTAAGATTAAAGGTATATTTGAAAACTTTCTTAATTCCTTAACAACCTTATATCCGTCTAACTTTGGCATCATTATATCTAAAATGGCCAAATCTATATTTTTTTCTTTATTAAAAGCATCTAAAGCTTCAATTCCATCACAAGCTTTTAATATATCATACCCTTCTTTTTCTAAATATAATTCTAATATTTCTAATATTTCTTTTTCATCATCACAAATTAAAATTCTGCCTCTCATTTCAAACACTTCCTGATATAAAAAATATATAATGAAATTAGAAAGTCCTAAATAGGACTTTCTAATTTCATTATATATTATTTTAAATAACTATGAAATAAAAGTTTATACAAAACTTATCCATATGTAGTACTTTTAGTATAATAATCTATTTTTTATTTCTTTTCTCTTCCTTTTTGTAAGACCATATTCTTTTTCCAAATAATTATCCATGTTTCCATATCTCTTATCTATTTCATTAAATACAGCATCAATATATTCATATTTAGCTAGTAATATAGACTCTAATATATCTAACTTTCTTTTATTTTTTCCCTTATTCACAAAAACTTTCATTATATTCTCATTAAATTCTTTTCTATAAAAATTCGAGGAAATATAATCTTTTATTATAACTTTCCTAGGTATGCTTAGAATCGATAAAATAATAGCTGAATATACTGTAGCTCTATCTTTACCTAAAGTGCTGCTTAAAACAATGGGTATTCTATCTTCATTTTCTATACATTCAACTATTTCTTTTAAGGTAGAGTTATTAAAAATCATATTTTTATATGAATCTACTATAAATTTATTTATATCTATGTTGTCCATTTTTCCTTTAAGAAATAATGGAATCATATCAAAGCTTTCATTTAATGCTGATTTATTAATATAATTAATCCCATGAATTTTTACATTTTTATCTTTATTAACTTCAGATTTTGATCTTAACTGAACCTACCACGACTAAAGTTGCAGGGTTCTTGGTCGATAGTGCCACTCTGTACTAAGCAACCCCAAGCTATCCCCGTAGTTCTAAACTTTAATCGTTTTGAGATTGTCGTTCACATAAAAACGCTACTTTTTATGCAGTTCTCTTATGAACTTCTTAATATTTCTATTAAGCACAGACTATATCTTATCCTACAGCATTACCTGTTTAGGTCTACCCACTTCCACTACCAATAGCTTGTAGTGTACTCCCCTCAGGAGGGATAGTCGTTGAAGTTTCTCCT
>NZ_FPBY01000056.1 GCF_900116755.1 Clostridium sp. DSM 8431 | reverse complement strand
CGGGTAATTCCCAAAGGGAAACCCAACCAGCTAAACATAGAATTCTACCTGATGGAATGATACGCTTTTTTACGGGTATAGGTTCTTTAAAACCTCCCAGGGGGGGTACATCTATCTTCTATTCAGGAGTATTATACTAAACTATATTAAATTTGGTTAGATTCCTTTTGGAATTTAAATAAAAAACTATTTTAAATTATGAAATGCGTATTTCCCTATCGGGGCGTAAGCAAAGTAATAGATAAGAAAATTAATATCAATTTAGACATGTAATGTTCGTTAGAATAGTAAATAGTTTTCTATCAAATGTTACAACTAGATTATACAAGGGGGGGATTATGAAAAGATTATTAAAAGCCGTACTTTTGGTTGCTTTTGCACTTTTAATGATTCCAACAGTATCTGCAAAAGCTGCACCAACTATAACAGTATCAGGTTATTCACAACCAACTAATATTTACAAAGGAAGTGTATTTGTATTAAAAGGAACTATATCATCAACATCTACTATTACAAATGTAAATGTAAGGGTAAAAAATAATTCAACAGGAGCTTATGAGATTAATAAATCTTTAGCAAATAGTTCTACCTCATTTTCATTAAGTAAGATTGATCCTTACATAACTTTTAATACTTTAAGTGCTGGAAGCAAAACTTTTGAGGTAAGAGTTACAAGTGGAGGAGTAACTCAAACAGTAAAATCTAATACATTCCAAGTAGTTTATATGAGTGTAAGTGGATATACAGCACCACCAGCTACAATGAATAAGGGAGCTGTCCACATTATTAAAGGAAAGATTACTTCAAGTACTACTATTACAAACGCAGGAATTAGAATAAAAAATAATTCAACAGGTAAATATGAAATAAATAAGAATATGAGTAACAGCTCTTCAACTTTTGATTTAGGAAAGTTGGACAACTATATAACATTTAACACTTTAACTTCAGGTTCAAAAACTATTGAAGTTTATGCAACAAGTGGGAATATTACTAAAGTTGTTTCATCAAGTAATTTTACTGTAGCAGGTTCAACAAATACAGGATTAATGAAATGGCCTGTTCCTAGCAGTAATACTATATCAAGCTGTTACATGGATGGAAGAAATCACTATGCTATTGATATAGTAGCATCATCAGGAGCTCAAGTTATATCATCTTGTGCTGGTAAAGTAGTAGCACTTAATACTTCATGTACTCATAACTATGGTAAGGACTATTCATGTGGCTGTGGCGGTGGATTTGGAAATTATGTAGTTGTTGAATCTACTGAAGGCGGTACAGTTAAGTATTTAAGATATAGTCATCTTGCTAGTGTTTCTGTAAAAAGTGGAAAAACTGTTTCAAGAGGAACAGAAATAGGTAAAATAGGTTCAACAGGATATTCTGGAGGATTCCATTTAGACTTTAAGACATATACTTCAGGTGGATATAGTTCAAATACTTACTGTGTTGATCCTACTTATTATGTAGAAGTTCCAAGAGGTATTAATGCTAATGCAGCAACTACTCAATGCTGTTATGATTATGTTTCAGATTTAAAGAAGAGATTAGGTTATAATTAAAAATAACTTTTAATATTAGCTGTAAGTGGTACAATGAGGATTCAAATGAATCCTCATTTTTTCTATAATTGAAAGTGTTACTGTTAATTTAAGGGGGTAATAATTTATGTTAATAAAATTAGAAGAGGATAGGCTTGCTAAATGGATTATTTATAGACATTTTGTTAGATTTAAAGATTCAGATATTAAAGAAATTTCAACAAGCTATTTAGGTGTATATTCAAATCATCCAACAAGCTGGATGGCAGTTTTAGCACGAAATTTAAATAAAAGTTTTCATGATGCAGTAAATGAGGAAAAAGATGAAGATTTAGTAAGAGTTCCAGCAATGAGAAAATCAAAATTTATTTTATCAGAATCTATAGGTGAGATAATATTTAAAGAATCACGTAAAGGCATTGAAGACCATAGGTGGCGTTTAAAAGATGTAGGTTTAACTATAGAAGATTATGAAAAAAAGCTACCAAAACTTAGAAAAATAACTAAAAATAATCCATTAAAACTAAATGATATAAGAGAAAGTTTAGAATTATCATCTAAAGAAGCTAGTGCTATTGTCAAGGTAGCTACATATATGGGAGCTGTTTTACGTATACCTTCAGACAATCCTTGGTCAAATCGCTGGATGTATAAAAGTGCTCCTGATTATTTTGAAGAAATTGATGAGGATAAGGATAAATTGAGGGAGGAAATTGCTAAAAGATATGTTGAAAATTATGGACCAGTAACTATAGAAGATTTAGCTTGGTGGATGGGGACTAGTATTAAAAAAGCAGCATCTCTTATGGAAAAGATAAATGTTATGAGAATAGATAATGACAGTTTTATGAGTAAGGAAAGCTATGAGGAATTTTTAGATTTCAGCTTATCTAAGGAAGAGGAAGAGATAATTAGATTTTTACCAGACTGGGATCCTTTGCTTATGGGGTATGCGCCTAATTCAAAGGTAAGAAAGTGTCTTGGACTTTATGATATTAAAGCATATGACAGCAAAGGAAATGGATGTTCAGTTATTTTTATTGGATGCAGGGCTGTAGCTCTTTGGAAAGTCTTAAAAAAGGGGAAAAATAGAGTTATTACTTTAGAAATAAATAAGAAAGAATATGAAAAATATAATAAGCTTTTGAAGGAAAAAGCTAAAGAGTTTGCTGGAAGAATTGATGTTGTTTTCAATTAAGAAAAAGATACTACTATTTCATCTAATAATATATATGGATTTATAAAAAAGGAAGTTGAAAGGCAGATATAGTCTGGCTTTCAACTTCGTCTTTTTTTTATAAAAGTTCTAATGTACTTTCGTATTATTTAGATTGTTGTTTAATTTATTAATGAATACCTGTTAAATTCACCTATTTTTTTAAAACACAATCAAATATGAAAATTATACAAGGCATACCGATTCCTGCAATTATAAACCAAAGTGGTAAACCTAATAAATTTGAAATTGGACCTGCAAACATTAACCCTAGAGGCATAGCTGCAGAAACAATTGTATAGAACAAAGATAGTACTCGTCCATGCATATCTTTTGGCATTGATTCTTGAATGTAAGCAACATATGGAATAGTACTTAAATTAACACCAACTCCCATAAAGAAGCATGTTAAGATAAATAACCATAGACCCAACATATTATGTGGAAGTATTCCACCTATAAATAAAGCAACAGCAAATAGTAATAAACCAATTTTTGAAGCATTTAATTTATTTTTTAATTTACTTGCGGCTGTACCTAATATAATAGCAATAGCCATCATTCCAAGTGTATATAGTGTTTGGGCAGCTCCTGCGTACCATTCGCCTCCATGGAATGTGTCACTAACCATTAGAGGAAATAGCATTCCAAGTGGCATATAAAACATCATACAAATGAAGAAAATAATAGTATAAGAGAATAATTTTTTATCTCTAGTATAACATTTAGCACCTTCCTTAAGTTCACTTATGAAGTTAGGCTTTTCTGAATTATCTTTAGGTGGAAGTTTTGGTATTTTAGTAATAGCTACAGTTAAACTTGCAACGATTGCCCCGATTAGGTCAGTTAGAAGTATTATATGCATAGGAAGTATAGCGAATAGTGCAGCACCCAAAATAGGAGAAAGTAGTGAGCTTCCTGTTTGTAAAAATTCACTTACACTATTAGCCTTAAGTAATTGATCTTTTGGAACAAGCATTGGAATAGTTGCTTGTGCAGCAGGTGTATGAAATACAGAACCAACTGCACGAATTCCTAGAACGACACATGCCATCCAATAAGGAGGATTTCCAAAAAGAAATGCAATCGATAATAATGTGGCAACAAGACCCATAAAAAGGTCTGCAAAAATCATAACAGTTTTTCTATTAAGTCTATCTACCCATACTCCAGCAAAAGGACCCAATATTGCTTGTGGTAAAAAAGCAAAAAGTCCAGCTATAGAGAGTATGAGTGAAGAATTACTTTCATTAGTTAGCCACCAAATAAGAGCAAACTGTACTGCTCCAGATCCAATCATGGAGACGGCTTGACCTGCTGTTATTGTAAAAAAACCTCGCTTCCAATTGGTGTTTTCATTATTTAAGTGTTTGAGTTCTACTCTACTGTTAATTTCTTCGTTCATTTTATTACTCCTTAAATTATTTAAATTATTTATGTGATTATTAATGTTATGAATAGAAAAAGAAAAAAAGGTGAATACAAACAAAATGTATAAATTAGTAAAAATGGTTAAATGAAACAATTATAATTATAAAGAAATGCTGAATGTATGTCAAATGTTATATTAAATGTAAAAAAAGAGAATTTCAAAACATATTAATAAAATTAAATTTATAAATTTTAAATATATAGTGAATATTTTTAAAAAATTTTCGTATTCTTTAAATAAATTTTGTGAAATAAAATGTAAAAAATAAAAGAAGTTTGTATAAAAATATTTTTTAACAGATGTATATTAAGAAAGTATAGTGAAATAAGACTAAAGAAGTATTATTGACAAAAGAATTGGCGTAAAATATAATAAAATACATAAAAAGGAAAAAAAGAGGATATAAACAAAAACGAAATTCAAATTAACAAATAATATAAAAAGGAGAATATCATGATAAATAATTTGTTGGAAATTAGTTTGAGTGAAGAGGCAAAAGCAATTGTATCACAATCGTATTATAAGAAAAGATCATTAGAAATTTCTACTTTTATTGAGTTTGGTGGTCAACTTGAAGCTGTTACTAAAATAATAAAAGAAATAATAAAAACTGTTTGGAATGAAAATTTTGAAAAATATATAAAGGTTTTTGATGATAATGAAATGGGTGATTATCAACGATTATATATAGCAAAAAAGGAAGTTGTATATTCCAAAGTTTTATTTGCAATAAGTAAGGCTAAAGGCGGTTGTTATATTACAATAAATCATGCCCTTGCTGATGAGAGTACACTTGAAATTATTAAAAGATTAGTAAAGTTAGCATATGAGAATGAAATAAATTCTATAACTAATGAATTAATTGAAGGTAGACTACTATATGAAAATTATGTGAAGAGACAGAATGAGCTAAAGAAAGAAAGAATTTTAGTTAAAAAAAGATATGAAAATAAAGTTGAACCAGTTAAACTTTCCGATTTAGGAAGACTTGCGTGGAGTGAGAGTTCGGAGCGTATATACATAACTAAAGTTGTAAAAATGAATGAAAAAGTTACGCAAAAAGATATGATAAATAATGTGATTTTTTTCTTAAAGAATTCTTCAGAAATTGATAGAGGAAATATAATATGTTCATCTAGAGATTGGAGAGGGCCTGATGAAAAAAAAGCTATTGGAATGATGACTGGTTTGGTTCCTTTACCATTAATCAATATAGGTGAAGAAAATGAGTTTTGCTTAGAAGTATCTAGCAAATTCAATAATGATGATTATGAAGTATTAAACTGCTGCCGTAATTCTGATTTGTTTATCAATGGTACAATTCCGAGAGGAATACCAGTAGAGCAAGTTATTGATTGTAGTTTTCCAGTAGGAATTGAAATTAAAAAGATTAATAAGACTGATTTTAAGATAGAAATTGAAGGAAAACTAAAAAGTAAAAAGGGAGTAGAGAACTTTATATGTGAATTATTAGATTTTTTAGTTAATAATCTAAAAGTTAATAGTTAATTTTATTAATCATGTTGGGGGATAAATGTATATGGAAAAATGCGATTTAAAAGAAAATGTTACATGTGAAAAAATTTTATCAACATTTTCTGAGGTATTAGGAAATGTTGATATAAGTAGTAATGATAATTTTTTTGATTTAGGTGGAGATTCATTTGATGCTATTAGAGTAATAGCAAAGTTAGGAAACAACCTTAGAATAGTAGATATTTTTGAAAATCCAACAGCAGAGAAGTTATTTAAATATATAGAAGGTAAAGCATATGAGAAGAAAGCTAGACTTGTGCAGTTAAAAGCAAATAAAAGTGAGAAAAAGGCAAGTGTTGTAATAGGAGTACCGTATGGAGGCGGAGATCCAACTATCTTTAAGAATATGTTTGAAGATAATGATAATATTGGGGTTTATGGTGTTGATTTTGGAAACATAAAAGTTGAAAGTCAGCAAGAATTAGAAGTTTTGCTTAATAAAATTGTTATGGAAATTGAAGAGATAGCAATGGATAAAAAAATAATTATTTATGGACATTGTGCAGGAGCTTCAACAGCTACTTGTATTGCAGCTATTTTAAAGAATAGAGATCACATGGTTAAGTTGGTAATAGCAGCAGCTAAGCCAGTAAAAGACATAGAAAATTCAATTTTGGAAGCAAAAAAAACTTCAGATTATGAATGGAGCGAGTATTTAAGAACTTTAGGCGGATTCACAGGTCTGAATGATGAAGAAATTAAGGAAATGATGTCTAGAGGAAGACGTGACCACTTTTTATCAGTTGAAGGATATAGATGGTTGTCAATAAATGATGTGAAGAATATAGAAACATTATTAATATTAGGAGATAAAGATGAAGCTATATCAGATATTAAAGAAGTAGTCAATGAGTGGGATGATTTGGTAAATGTTAATGAGGTAAAAGTATTAAAAGAAGTAGGCCATTATTTTATAAGAACACATTATGAAGAAGTTTCAAAAATTATATTACAGTTTATTTAAGGATTATATAGATGGGAGAGTAAATTTTATGTTAGAAAATAAATTAATAAAGAATCAAACAGCGTTGGTGAATAAAGGCATGAGTAGATTAAAAGAATGTGATCCAGAACTAGCAGAAATGTTAGATGGTGAAGTAGAACGTCAACATAAAACATTATCACTAGTTGCTTCATGTTGTGCAGTGGAACCAGAAGCATTGGCAGCATCAGCATCAGCTTTAGTTAATGTAACAGCAGAAGGTGTACCAGGAAAAAGATATCATGCGGGATGTAAGTATGTAGATCAAGTTGAAGCATTAGCGATAGAAAGAGCGTGTAAACTTTTTGGAGCTAAATATGCAAATGTTCAGCCACATTCAGCTTCAAGTGCTAATTATGAAGTGCTTTCATCAATATTAAAACCAGGAGATACTCTTCTTGGAATGAATTTAGATCATGGCGGACATTTAACACATGGAAGCCCAGTTACTTTTTCAGGAAGCTATTATAAAGCAATTGGTTATGGTACTACACCAGATGGTTTAATTGATTATGAAGAAGTTGAAAGATTAGCTAAAGAATATAGACCAAGATTAATAATATGTGGAGCAAGTGCATATTCAAGATTTATTGATTTTGATAGATTCCGTGAAATTGCTGATGAAGTAGGAGCAATTTTAATGGCAGATATTTCACATATTTCAGGATTAGTAGCAACTAAAAGACATCCAAGCCCAATTAATGCTGCACATATAACTACAATGTGTACTCATAAGCAGCTTGCTGGACCACGTGGAGGATTAATTTTATCAGGAAATGATGCAGATACAAAAGTACCTGGTATGGAAAAAACCTTCAGACAGGTATTACAACATTCAGTATTTCCATGGATGCAGGGAGCACCAGAAGTTAATATAATAGCAGCAAAAGCAGCAATATTTAAATATGCAATGACGTCAGAATTTGATGATTATATTGGTAGAATAAGAAGTACGGCTGATTCAGTAGCAAGTAGATTTAAAGAAAAATGTTATGAAGTTATCGGAGGAGAAACTCAAAACCATACAATTATGATTCGTTTAAAGGGAGATGTTACAGGAGCAATTGCAGAATCCGCTTTGGAAAAATGTTCTATTATAGTAAATAAAAACCGAGTGCCTGGAGAAACAAGACCATCATTTGTAACTAGTGGATTACGTATTGGTACAGGTTCTTTAGCACAAAGAGAACTTGATGAAGAAGGATACAAAAAAGTTGTTGATTTAGTTGTAAGGATTTTAGATAAGGTTAAACCAATTAGCAATAAAGAATATGATTTAGGATATGAAGAAATTGAAAAATTCAGAACTGAAGTTGAAGAGATTTGTATCAAGTATCCTATAAAAAAATATATGGAATAGTTTTGTGAAAAATAAAAAATGGAGGTGTTGATATGATGAAAGTGTTTTCTGACGTTACAGAAGATAAAAAAGAAAAGTTGGAAAATAAACATAAAAGTATTTGGGAAGGATTTAAATCGTCAATACTTAATAAAGGCATAGAAGGAGGAAGAATAGAAAAAGAATTTAAAATTTCCAATAAATTAGAACCGTCGGTAGTGAATTTTTTTGCGGCTTCAATTATATTAGCTCATCTAGTAAGTTGCGAGAAAAAAGTGAATATTGGAGTGTATGAATTAAAAAAACAAAAATGTTTTGAAATAGATACAAAAATGATTGAAGATGAGGATGATATAAGAAGATGGGCATGTGATTTACTCCATGAAGAAGTCAAATTTGATTTGGAAATGCCTATGGATATTGAGGTAATTGAAGAAGGTGCAGACATTAAATCTAAAGCTGTAGTAAGTTTGATAATTAGTGCTGGTAAAGGTATCTTGTCCATAGATAACACAAATATAGATGATATAATGTGTAAACATTTATTGAAATTGGTTGAATTTTCATTTTCAAGAGTTGCAGATCCTAAAATAGAACCAGATTCTTCATTAATGGCTCCACATAATTATTGTAAGTTGAGTGAAAATCAGTCTTTAGTAGAACGTATATTTAAGTACAAAGAAAGTAAACCATCAGAAGTGGTAATCATTGATGATACATGTAATGAAGAAGTAACCTACGAAAGACTTTGGAATAGTTCAGAGCATATAGTGAATTATATAAAAGGAGAAGTTAATCTAGAAAACCCATATCCAAGAATAGCACTCTTTATGGAAAGAAGCTGGAGGAATATTGCTACACTTGTTGCAGTTCAAAGATTGAATGGTACATGTATATTAATTGATACATCAAATCCAGATGAAAGATTAAAAGCATTTTTAAATGAAGTAAAACCAGATGCAATTATTACTACTGATAATTTAAATAAGAGAGTTTTGAGTTTAGTTGATTATCCAGTATATAACTTTAATGACATTATAAGAAAACTATTAAATATAAAAGAAGAAAAAGATGAAATCCAAACACATGATAATGAGATATGTTTTATTGCAGGAACATCTGGAAGCACTGGTAAACCTAAGGCTGTTTGTTTATCTTATAGTGGTATGAGATATACTATTAATTCAATAATAAGCAGCTCAAATTTAGATGAAACTTCTAAAGGAACATGGTTATCATCACCGGGTTATGGAATGATAGAAGTTGATCCTTTGCCAGTTATATATGCAGGAGGAACTATTTGTATTCCATCAATGGATACACTAAAAGATGTAAGGCTTTTAGGTAAATGGATTAATAAAAGAAAAATTAACCATACATTATTAATGACATCAATAGCAGAAACCATTTGGGCAGGAAGAGTAAAAGTTAATTTAAGTACTATGTTAATTGCAGGTGAAAGATGTAAACAATGGCCGCCAAGTTTTATAGATTATAAAGTTCTTAATGTTTATGGTTCTGCTGAAGCAGCGGTTGTATCAATTGAAGATTTATCTTCACCTCATAAGACTTTAATGCCTTCAGTTGGTAAAGCTATTTTGGGAGTAAATATATATGTAGTTGATAAAAGCGGTAGAGAACTTCCAGCAGGATGTGTTGGAGAGTTAGTCATAACAGGTAAAACTTTATCAGCTGGGTATATTAATAGTGAACAGACTCAAAAGTCTTTTAAAAAGAATGTGTTAGATGAAACTTCTAAATATCAATATAGTTCAGGTGATAGAGCAAGAATATATCCAGATGGTAATCTGGAGGTATTGGGAAGGACAGATTCTCTTGTTAAGATTCGTGGACATAGAGTTGATTTATCTGAAATCGAGATTGTTGCACTTAATGTAGAAGGAGTTTGTAAGTCAGCAGCTTGTTGCTTTAATGGAGAATCTGGAACAATGCTTGCATTATTTGTTGAGCAAGGGAAGGATGCAAAAAATGTTAAGGATAGGGTATATAAATATTTACAAAAATACTTGCCATCAGCATCACAGCCTAATGTTATAAGGGTAACAAAACTGCCTTTGGGAATCAATGGAAAAGTAGATTATAAACAATTGCTTAAATATTCTTTAGATGAAGAAAAAGATGAAAGTTCTATATTTTATCCTACAACAAAAACAGAAGAAGCTGTATATCAATGTTGGCTAAATTGGACAAAATATAAAAAAGTAAGTTTATCAGATAACTTTTTTGAGATTGGTGGAGATTCATTAAAGGCAATGCGTATGATGGGTGAATTAGATTGTAAGTATGGTATTCATATTGAAATGAGTCCTTTCCTTAAAGAACCTACATTAGCAGCTCTTATTGATTTAGCTAATTCAGTTAAAAATATTGGGTTACCTATATTCGAACATATTCCTATTGAAGAACAAAAAAAGCCATTTGAATTAAATGAAAGTCAGCAATCTTTATGGATTGGACGTGGATCAGATTTTAATTATGGTGGAGTTGGCTGCCAAGGATATTTTGAGTGGGAAGCTAAAGACTTAGATTATGCTAAATTCGTTTCAGCAGTTGGTTTATTAGTAGATAGACATCCAATGTTAAGAATGACTATTAATGAAGAAGGAAAACAAGTTATTGGTAACTATGATGGTAGAGATGCAGTAAAATATAAGGACTTAAGTATACTTTCTTTAAGTGAGATTAGTGAAGAAATTGATAAGATACGTGATTTCATGGCAAATGAAGAGATAGGGACAAAACAATGGCCATTATTTCATTTTCAAATTAGTAAGATTAATGAATCTACAAGCAGAATACATTTTTGTATAGATATGCTGATTGCTGATGCTTGGTCAATCTTCCAGACTATAATTCCAGATTTAATTGATTTATATAAAGATGGAAATGCAAGTATGCCTATATTAAAAACTACATTTTGTGATTATGTAGAATATAGAAAAAAAATTAAAGAAAGTAAGGAGTATGAATCTCATAAAGAATATTGGTTACAAAAAGTTAAAGAACTGCCATTAGCACCAAAGCTGCCAGTTCTTGATACTAATTCTTCAGATCAAAAGGTGAAATTTGATAGATATGAAGGAACATTATCATTTGAAAAATGGACAAGTTTAAAACATGAAGCACAGAAAAGAAGAATATCACCTTCGGGAGTTGTTGCTCTAGTCCTTTGTGAAGTTTTACGTTTATGGAGTGAAGAGACTAATTTTACATTGAATTTTCCAGTTTCAGATAGAATGCCAGTAAGTGATGATATTGATTTGGTTGTTGGGGATTTCACTAATACATTGCTTGTACCATATGAAGCTAAGGTTGATGAAAGCTTAGAATGTAAAGGAAGATGTTTACAAGATGCAATATGGGAAGCGCTTGATCATAGACTTTTTAGTGGAGTTGAAGTGTTGCGTGAATTATCAAAAATACATCGTACAGGACGAGCTCCATTAATGCCTATTGTATTAACAAGTTTATTAGGACATCCAGGAAGACATGATGTGTCAAAACTTGGAAAAGAAGTATATGGTGTTTCACAAACTCCTCAGGTTACTTTAGATGTTCAAATCCGTGAATCAGATGGGGTATTGTATTTTAAGTGGGATTACTTAAAAGGGGTAATAAGAAATGATGTTATTAAAGATATGTTCTATGCTTTTGATA
Organism: Clostridium sp. DSM 8431; assembly: GCF_900116755.1. Lineage (GTDB taxonomy): Bacteria > Bacillota > Clostridia > Clostridiales > Clostridiaceae > Clostridium. Next base: position 9,061 of record NZ_FPBY01000056.1, on the reverse strand, counting down.
AATTGTTAAATCAGTTAGCTGAAAATGAAGAGCTTTGGCAAAGTAAATATCTTGATTTAAGACCTGAAGAACAAAGAAAACGTAGAGAAAAAGTTAATGCAACGGAAGAAGTGATTCCAAAAATTAATTTGAGAGACTTATTATTACAAAAAGTAGAAAATAGAGCAAAAGAAAAAGCTCTTATAACAAAAAATTTATCATATACTTGGGAAGAAGTTGGTAGAGCAGCATCTTATATAAAGAGTAAGATAAAAGAAAGTTCCTCTTTAGAAGATAAGTTCGTTGGGGTTATTTTACCTAAAGGTCCAGCTCAATTTGTTGCAGTTTATGGATGTTTATTATCTGGTTTAGGATATGTACCTATTGATATTGATCTGCCAGAAGAAAGAGTGAAAAATATAATTAAACAAGCAAAAGTAAAAAGTGTAATTGCTAATAAAGAAACTGTTGTACCTGATGGTGTTACTAAAATAGAGTTCTCAGATTCAAGGATAAATAATGTTTTGGAAACAGTTATAGATTTTAACTTAGAGTCTATAAGGGAAGATTATTCGCCATATATTATTTTTACCTCGGGTTCCACAGGCGATCCTAAAGGGGTTGAAATTCCAGAAAAAGCAGTAGTTAATCACATATATGATGTGACTAAAAGATTTAAGTTAGATGAAAGTACTAGACATTTAGCTACAGCAGCATTGCATTTTGATATGTCAGTTTTTGATGTATTTGGTCCATTACTTCATGGAGGATCTATAGTTATACCTGAGCATGCTTCAGGACCCGTACCAGAAGTTTGGTTGAAGTTACAACAAGATTTTCAAGTTAATTTTTGGGCATGTGTTCCAGCACTTATGGATATTATGTGTTGTTTTGCAGAAATTGAAAGTGATATTCAGCCTGCAGATTCTCTAAGAAATATTGTTATGGCTGGAGACTGGATTCCTCTTACTTTGATACCAAGAGCTAGAAGACTATTCCCTAATGCAAAAATATTTTCATCTGGTGGACCAACTGAAACAACTAATTGGTCTATAATTCATGAAATTAATGATTCTGAAGGCAGTATATGTAATTCTGTTATTTATGGAGTTCCAATGAGTAATTCCAAATATCATATTGTTTCTAAAGAATGGATTGAACGTCCAGACTGGGTTCCAGGAGAAATGGTAGTAGAAAGTGAAATTTCTTTGGCTAGAGGATATATTGGAAATGAAGAAATAACTCAAAAAGCTTTTGTTAATCATCCTATAACAGGGAAGAGAATGTATCATACAGGTGATTTAGGACGCTATTTACCAAATGGAGAGATAGAAATTTTAGGAAGAATAGATAATCAGATTAAGATTAATGGACTAAGAATTGAACTTGGAGAAATAGAAAAATCAGCTCAAACTTGTGAAGGAGTAGTAAGGGCATGTGCAGTTGCTTTGGCAGATGCAAATGGAAAGCCTAAACAAATTGCTTTAGCTTATGTTGCTGAAGGAGAAGTTGATGAATCATCGGTAAGTGAAAAGATTAAAAATAGTCTGCCAAGCTATATGGTACCAAAGACTATTAAGCAATTACCATCATTACCATTGTCGAAAAATAGTAAAGTTGATGTGAAAGCTCTAAGAGAAATTATGAAAAATAATAAAAAAGAAAAGTCAAATGTTTCTTTTGATAGAAGTAAGATATTAAGAAGTGTTTTAGAAATATACGCAGAAAATCTAGAGCAGAAAATAATATTGCCAGAAGATAACTTTTTTGACTTAGGTGGAGATTCTTTAAGTGCAATGAAAATAAAAATTGAACTTGAAGCTAAGTTGTCAATAACAGTTGCTTTAGAAGATATTATGCTAAGTAATAGTATAGGTGAATTGGTTGTAAGAATTTTGAATGAGAGGAATATTTAATATGAAAAAGAAATGGATGGATGATGTTGATTTATATTTAAGTAAAAAAACAAGTCTAGAAGAAGTGAGAGCTAAAGATAATAATAGGGTTGAAGAAATAATAGAATATGTAAAGAAAAATTCGAAATTTTATGCTGAACATTTATCAAATAAATGTAATGAAACTAGTGAAATTGAGGCTTTAAATGAGATTCCTTTTACTACTAAAAGTGATTTGAGATCAGTTGGAACTGATGTGTGTAGTTTATCATTTGATGAAATAGCAACTTATTATGAAACTACAGGTACTACTGGAAAACCAACACCATGTCCACGTGCAGCAATTGATGTTGAAACTAGTGGAGCATATGTAAAAAATGCCTTAAAAAATATATATAATCATACATTTGGTACTACAAATGCTTTAACAGCAATTATGGGACCATCAGAGTTATATGCTTTTGGTGATACTTATGGAGAAGCATGTAGAAGCTTAAATATTCCATTTGTTAGATTATGGCCTGAAAGTCCTCGTGTTGGTTTGGAGAAAGCAGGATTGCTTATTCAAAAATTACAGGTAAAATCCTTAATTTGTTCTCCAGCAATTGCCCTAGCACTTGCACGCTATTATAAGAGCATAGGCATAGAGCCAAAGGATACTTCTGTTAAAGAAATACTTATGTTAGGAGAATTATGTACGCCAGAAATGCTTGCTAATATTTCAGATATATGGTCAGCACATTGTACTCATGGCTTATATGGTTCACAAGAAGTACATGCTGTTGCAACTGGATGTATATGTGGTAACTTACATCTTTCAGAAACTAATTATGTAGCAGAAATTATTCCTATAGAGGGGATATCTGAAGAGGTAGGAGAATTATGTCTTACAATGCTTGTTCCAGGAGCTAAACCATTAATAAGATTTAGAACTGGCGATTTAGCACATATTTATGAAGAAATTAATTGCGAATGTGGTAATAAATCACGTTGTATAAAAGTATATGGAAGAGTTGATGATATTACAGAAATAGGCGGTAAAAAGATGCTTCCAGCACAGATTGAGTCAGTAGTTTTAGGAGTAACTAAAAGGGTAGATGGATATCAAGTTGATATTAAGACTAATGATTGTGGTGAAGATGAATTAGAAGTTTCTATAGTATCACAATTTGTAAAGGAGCCGCTTAATGAAATTGAAAAACAATTATCAGAGTATTTTGGTGTAAGAGTTAAAGTATCTATACCTAAAAAGTTAGATCCAAGAACTGAAACTGGGGCATATATTTCATGGAAACATGCTAGAATAAGAGATTGGAGGCGTAAACATGATTAAACATATGGAGATTGAGGATACTCTAGTATATGATAAATATATAGTTAAAAATTCATTGCAGCTAGAAAAAGTACGTAAAAATATATTGAAGTTATATCCTAAACCATCTTTATTTGAGACTAGGAATGGTTTTCCAAAAGTAGATGGTGATGAAACAATATTCTTTGTGGATTTGCTATTTGAAGTAACATTGGTTAATAATGTTTGGAAGGTTAGTGGTAATAAGGAATTTGAATCAAAGGTTGAGAAGGTAAAAAAAATTTTGAATAATAATAATATGAAAATATGGAATAAAATGAGAAAAGTAAGAGAATATCTTACTCTTCCAGAAGGTTTTCCTGTTGTCTTGGTACTTGGTTATAGCGTGGCACGTTTTGTAGAGGATATACCTAGTATTAGTGTTGATGAAGATGAGCCGGAAGTAGTTTTTAGGGTATATAAAAAAGTAATAAAATATAATAATTCAAATGAAAATGTAGAAATTAATATATTGAAAAAAAGCAGTAATAGTAATGAAAAAGATGATTTTGAAGAAATATTACAAACTCTAACTATAGATAATAAGGATAACAATAAAATTGAAGAATATAGCTTAGGTGATGTTAAAGATTTTACGCTTAAAGAGGATTATTATAAATGGGTTAAGAGAGCGAAAGAGTATATTAATTGTGGAGATATTTATCAGGTTCAAATATGCAGACATGCTGTATCAAATTCTGAGATAAAAGCAGTTGATTTATATGAGAAACTTACTTCAATTAATCAGGCTCCATATATGTATTATATAGAACTTGAGAATCAGTATGTAATCTCATCCAGTCCAGAATTAATGTTTAGATGTAAAAATGGAGTATCTCAAACTAGACCTATTGCTGGAACAATGTCCAAAGATGATTCTAGAGAAAATTGTTTAGCTGAAATTCCCAAGGAAGCAGCTGAACATTTAATGTTAGTGGATCTTGCAAGAAATGATTTATCACGTTGTGCAGTTAAAGGAGGAATTAATGTAACTTCTCTTATGAAATTAGAATCTTATGGATCATTAGACCATTTAGTATCAACAGTTGAAACTAAGGTTCGTGAAGAATGTGATATTTTTGATTTAATTCAAGCTAATTTCCCAGCAGGAACAATGACTGGGGCTCCTAAGGTTCGTGCTATGGAAATTATAGCTGAACTTGAAAAAAAACCTAGAGGATTATTTTCGGGATGTGCAGGTTATATCTCAGGCAAGAATGAAGGGGTCTTTGCTTTAACAATCAGAACGATTATTGGTAATCCTGGAAACTATAAATTAAGAGCCGCAGCGGGTATTGTTGCAGATTCTCAGGCAGCTTCAGAATGGAAAGAGGCTGGTAATAAAATAAATGCATTTGCAAAGGCAGTAGGAGGAAATGTATGAAGGTTTTATTAATAGATGCTTTTGATAGTTTTGTATTTGTTATTGCACAGTATTATCAGAAAACAGGTGCAGAGACAAAAGTAATAAGGGTTAACGAAAATCCTTTGAAGGTATATAAAGAATGGAATCCAGATCTTATAGTTTTAGGCCCAGGCCCAGGAAGGCCAAAAGAACATGGGTATTTAGATATAATTGAAAAAGTGGGTGAAAAACAAGCTATTTTTGGTGTGTGTTTAGGTTATCAGGCTATAGGAGAATACTTTGGCTGGAAACTTGTCAATGCACCTACAGTTGAGCATGGAAAAAAATCAAAAATAAAACATGATAGTAAAGGGATTTTTTCGAATATAGTATCACCAATTAATGTTGTAAGATATCATTCATTAGCAATTATAAATGAGGATAAAAATAATGAATTGATAACTTCTGCTATATCTGAAAGTGACGGAGTGATAATGGCAGTACGACATAAGACACGTCCTATTGAAGGAGTTCAATTTCACCCTGAAAGTGTAGGAACTGAATATGGTATGCAGATCATAAGAAATTCATTAAAATTAGTTAATTATTAGTAAGGGGGTAGCTTGAATGAATCAAAATTATTTACTACAGAATATAGAATGTGACATGATAAAGATACCAAGTACACCAATACTAAAGGAAAAGTGGATTGGTGCAATGCTGGATCAGACTGGACGCAATTATTCAGGAGCATTAAGAATTGATTTTTCAAAAAAGTGTAATAAAGAAAAAGTTTTTGAGGCTGTTTCAAAAACATTGGCACATTATCCTATTTTAGCTGCAACCTTTAAATTAGAAGAAGAAAATATTGTTGGCTATACTCCAAAAGAAGATGTGTTGGTTGAAGCTATTAAAGAACAATTAAGTATTAATAATGAAGGGCTTACTGATGAAGAGTTTATCACATATTCTGGTAGAAAGGCTTATGAGCCAGGTTTGCGTATAGCATCATCTGTAAATGAAACTGGTATTCATATATGGATTGGTTTCTGGGTTTTTACTTGTGATGGAATATCTATAGATATAATTATTAAAGAAATAGCAGATAGATATTGTGGAAAAGTCATAAAGAGAGGAAAAAGTTGGACAGAATATGTTAGTGAAAAAAAGAGTGAAAGTTTAAAAAAAGATGTAGATGGAGAAAAAATTTATTCTAAACCCGGCCCTTATGGGATTGATGCAGTTAATCTATCAAAAAGTAATTCTAGAGTTAGAACTAAGAGTATACCATTTTCATCATCTATAGAGTTGGATAAATTAAAAGAGGCTGCAAAGTTTTATCGTGTAACACTATTTTCTATTTTATTTGGAGCATTTCAACGTGCAATAAGTAGAATAAGTAAAGTTGATAGAGTAGTTACAGGGGTACCATTTGTTAATAGGAGTCAGATAGGGGATTATCAAGTAGTTGGTCCGTTATCTAATACAATACCGATTGCAATAAATACTAAAATCGACAAACCATTTAAGGCAATTCTTAGAGATATTCAAAAAGAAATAATAATTGCAGCTGGATATCAAGATGTAGAAGTATCAGCATTATATCCAAAGGGTATTTCACCTAGAAATGTAAATTATGAATTACCATTTCCACAATTATTTAATGCTTGGAATTCGAAAAGCGAAGGTGAAAAAATACTTCTTGATGATAATAATTATATTTCAACAAAACTTTTGCATAATGATACTTGCAGGGTAGGCTTTGAAATTACTATCAATGAAAAAAATAAGTTTGTATCTGGTAGGATTGATTTGGATGTTGATGCATATGGAGACTATAAAGAATTACTTGTTAGATATATGATGGAGGATTTACAAAGTATTTTAATTTAAGATAGTGTAAAGTTTCGTATGAAAAAATATCTTTAGTTATGCTATTTAGATTTTAAGAAAAATAAGTTAAAAATTGAGTTGTATTTATGAATTTGGGTACAACAAAAAGACCTTCGGAAGCGGAGGCAAAAAATAAATCAATATTTAGTTATAAAGAATATCAAGATGTTTTAGATTCTTGCATATGTAAAATAGTTTGCTGACCTAGACTAATTAAAATTTGCCATTTTGCCGGCATATTTTCAGCTGATTTAAGTTCAACAAGTTCATTTAATGGGCGCCAGTAATTATATGGATGTGGACGCAAAAAGTTATAGTAAGCAACCCAAAGAGCAAATGAATATGCAGCTCCATCATCACTTCCGTAGCCACAGGTTACACGATAAGATGATTTGAAAGTTCTATTTAATCGCTCAACAACTTGCTTTACCCAACGAAATTCTGTAGAAACAGGGTCATCGTTACTAAGACCTATGACTTGAGTTAGATCAAATATTTTATTTTCTTCTAATTCAAATTGTTGCTTCGCTAACGGATAGGCGCTATAGCCATCAGCAATAAATCTTAATGCTTTATTAGGAAATTTAGCAAACTTATCAAAAGCCATACGCATAGCTAAAATACAAGGACCTACAGCTCTTGTGTCAGACACTTGATAGCCAAGGATTGATTTTTTACAAGCATCCATCACAATCCAGACATAGTGCTTGATGCCTTTGACTTTTATATAAGTTTCATCAGCAGAAAGAATTTTAGATGGTTTGTAATCAAAAGTATCAACAAACGGCTTAATAACAGCAGCTGCTGTTAAAGCATAATTAGCAACCATAGTATGAGATATTTTAATTCCATGTACTTCTTTTAGTGCATGAGCAGTCTGTCTTGTAGAAAGTTTTAAATTAACATGGTAAGTAAGACATAGTCCCATTATATGCGGATTGAACTTTTTGAAATTAAATGCGGTGGCATGTTTTGAAACTCCATATAAGTTCATCTTGAAGAAATTAATATTAAATTCTCTGTAGATATAATGCAACTTATATTTGTATTTATTCTTTTGATTAATATCTTTAGGAAGTTTCTTTAAATTATTTTTATAGTAAGAACAATTTTTATTAGTACATTTATGAATTATAAAGTGCTTACGCTCTTTTCGGGGTTCAAGTGTACTTCCACAATAAGGGCATTTAAGAACTAATGGCTTAGTAGCAAAATTAGATTCTTTAAAGGTTTTGCCACAAACTTTGCACTGATATTGCCCTTTACTACCATTGTTATCATAAATGTATTCGTGTGGGGCACCACATTTAGGGCATTTAATTTTAGTAGATATAGACTTACCGTTACGTCTTTGAACTGGAGTTATAGTCTTATTGTATTTATGTTTGTAATAAGCAAGAAGTAATTTGTAATCAACAGTATAAAATCTAAATATTTTAGGGAGTTTATCTACTTTGAATTTCTGATACTCCGGGCTATTTGAGTCATCAAATGACATTTGATCAAGAGGTATATATTTAGAAATAAATAATATTAATTGAAAAATTATAGAAATTAAATATTGATTATATGCTAGTAAATAAGTTATAATTGAATCCACAACAACGACATCCTTTCATGGTTATTTTGTTTTGTAGGAGATTCAATTTTAACATGAAATTAGGGGGTCGTTGTTTTTTTGTACAAAAAAACTCGCGAAACCTTGATTTTATAGATATTTTTATAGAAAAAGTGTAAAGAAACTTTACACTAACTAATTTAAATAGGGGGAGTAAAAATGAAAATTGCAGTAGTAACTGGTGCGGCAAATGGAATAGCAAATGTTGTTGCTAATGATTTTTTGAAAAAAGGTTATAAAGTCATTGCATTGGATAAGGATATTAGTAATATAGAGAAGAGTGGATTTTATTGTTATAATGTTGATGTTACCAAATCAGATGAAGTACGTAAAGTTTTTAATATAATAAATAAGGATTTTGGAAAAATAGATATTTTAGTCAATACCGTAGGAGCAACTTTACATATGAAACAAATTGAATATATTGAAGATGATGACTGGGATAGAACTTTTAATTTGAATTTAAAAAGTGCATTTAACTGTATACGTTCAGTAGTACCTATAATGAAGAAAAATGGATGGGGAAGAATAGTTAATATATCTGCGGTTGCAGGAAGAACGTACACCTTTTTTGGCGGCGTTGATTTTACAGCAGCTAAGTCTGCTATAATTGGATTAACTCAGCAGTGTGCATTTGAACTTGCATCATATGGAATAACGGTTAATGCAATAGCCCCAGGATTAACTTTAACTGAACGTGTAAAGGAAATGTGGGAAAATAAATATAGTAAAGAAGAACGAGATAAAATACTTGAAAGAATTCCTATTGGCAGACCATCAACAGTAGAAGAACAAGCAAAAACTATATGCTTCTTATGTAGTGAAGAAGCATCTTATATTTGCGGTGCAGTAATTGATGTAAATGGTGCAATGTTTGTTTAATTATTATGAAGTATAAGTAAGCGTAAAGGATTTGGTATCTAGATATTAGAAGTGTCCTCTTGGTAAAATTTATAAAAATATAAATTTTATTCGGAGGG
>NZ_FPBY01000225.1 GCF_900116755.1 Clostridium sp. DSM 8431 | reverse complement strand
AGAACATCCTTATATAAATACGAACTTTAAAGGACGTCCACCTATATTTGAATAGCTTGTTTTATTTATCACTCTATTTAGTAATTGAGCCTTGCTAATAAACTGCCTCTTACTCCATCTGTGAATATCGCTACATATAAATACAAGCTCATCTTTCCATACTTCATACACATTAATTTCTTGAAAGCCTACTTAGCCCTCTACAAAGGCAAAATCAATTTTATTTTCAAGTATTAATTTTTCTATATTAGCACTATTCTCAATAATAAGAGATATTTCAATTCCTTCATAAGCTTCAGCAAATTCTCTTATTATTTCTGGAAGTATATATGTACCTATTGTTGTACTAGCGCCTATTGTGATTTTTCCTTTCTCCATACTTGCCATTTCCTTTAATACTTCAGAACCTTCTTCATAAAGATTAAGTATTCTTCTTACATAATTTAAAAATACTTTTCCTTCTTCAGTTAAATAAAGCTTTTTCCCTATTCTATCAAAAAGTTTAACCTGAAGTTCCTCTTCAATTTCATGTATTGTCTGAGTTACTGAAGGCTGGCTTATATATAATTCCTTTGCAGTCTTAGTCATATTTAAATTGTTAGCTGTAGCGTAAAATACTTTTAGTTTTCTTATGTTCATTAATCTTCCCCCAAAGTTTTTCTTTAAACTAAATAATGGAGGCTAAAAAGCCTCCATTACTCTATATATTTATTTAACATCTTTATAATCAACATCAATAGCACTGCTTGTATCAAATTCGTCATCTGAAAAATCATTAGCTTTACTTGTGTAACTATCATAAGTACTATCTAGTTTTTTTGACTTTTTATTAAGTTTTAAGCTTATATAGTTATATCCTTTTATCACTAAATATATTACAATACCGCCTGCTAATAGATAAGGCAATATCTTCAAAAATATACCTAAAATAAAAACTCCTATAATAATAGCTATTATTGTTTTTAATTTATTGCTGCTCATTATCCTTACCTCTATTTTACTTGATATTTATTATATATTATATCATAATAATAAATTTAGCAATTAATAATTTAAATTAATAATTAGTTCTAAAAGTCAATTTAAACTCTGTAAGTTCAGGACTACTATTTACTGCTATTTTTCCATCACCATTTTCAACAAGCTCCTTAACTATACTTAACCCATATCCATGTCCCTTTTCAGTATTGTCTTTTGTTGTAAAACCAGTATTAAAAATTTTATCTATAGTTTTTTTACTAATTTCAGGACCATTATTCTTAATACTTATAATTATCTCATTATCTTTTTTATAAGATTCTGCTTCTATTTTTCCCTTGCCTCCCATAGCTTCAACTGCATTTCTAGAAATATTATAAAAAACTCTAAATAGATCCATTTCATGCATATTTACTTCATAAAGCTTTGCTGATTCTTTAATTTCTATCTCTATATCTGCTCTGTCCACAGCTTGATTAATAGATAGAAATAATATAGAATTCGTCTTTTCTTCTACTATTCCCGAAGAGTAGTTACTCTTTTCAATTATATCCTTAATAGACTTTTTCAAATCATCAAAACGCTCCATGAGGCATAATCCATATAAATAAGAAATTTGAGCGCCATAATCATGCTTTATTTTCCTTAAACTTTTATTATTTAACTCTAATTCTAAATTAAGTTTATATATTTCTCTGCTTTTTGCTGCTATTTTTATTATGTTGAAAAAAATAAGAATAAGAAATATATAAAATATAATTAAAATAACACTTTTTAAAGCTTCATTATTTAATTCATATGCAGGGACAAAAGAGCATTGAGTGAAAACAGCCATTATATCTAAAAAAAATAAAAATATAATTAGATACTTTCCTTCATTCATTATTCTTTCATAAAAATCATACATATAATCTTTGTATTTTAACTGAAAAATCGCATTTATGCACCTAACAATCGTTATAGGAAAAAATAAACGCATAAAATTATTATTCATTCTATATGTATGTATAATTATGCTACATATATTATCTTCTATTAATATTGTTATAGAAAATAGACTAAGTATAGCTATAGAACAAGGTATTAATGCTCTTAAACAATTTCTTCTATATATAATTCCTATAATAACAAATGCTAATAGTGCAGATATTGTAATCTTTCTCCATAGTGGAGTAAAAATACTTAAAAACATGTTAGTTTCCATAACAGAAAGTAATATAGTTGATATTAATAATACTTTTTTATCAATATTCTTCTTATTTACAAAATAGTTAACCTCATATGCAATCCAATAACCTTCTAATATAGTAGTTATAAGCTCCATAGCCTCTTGCACAATATTTACCATTATATTTCCCCTTTATCTTTCAAATTCTATGCTTGTTAAATAATATTTTAGAAAATAATTTTTTCTCACTTTTTACAATAAAATCAAATCAAAAACATATTAGTCTAATTATAGTATTTTTATTCGGTATAATTATAATATTTTTACATTATTTTTTACAGTTAGTTTTCATATTTTTGCCTGTTTAAAAGACTCATTTCATTTTATAGGAAAATTTCAACTACATATCTAATTTAATTATTTTGCTTTTAGGTTCTTTCTAAGGCACTACAATTATTTTTTAATGTTTTTACTATCTTAGATAGCTGAACTCCCCTATTTATCAAGTTTTACTCACTTGAAAATTTTGTATCTTCTAGACATCAAAAAAACACTACCCATAAATATAAGTAGTGTTCTTTTACTAACTATTATTTTTTATTTTTCTTCGCAATAATAGGAAGTATAGCTCCAAGTCCTAAAAGTACAAATGGAGTTAATATATTTAAATTTACTTGGAACCACCAAGAGCTAGAAAATGCTTCAATTCCACTTGGAAACATTCCAAGTAAACATGCAAAGGCTGTAAATACAAAGCACCATACTCCAACTCCTAATGCTAAATTATCATTCTTTAAGAATTTATATTCTGAATTATACTTGTCCGATGCTTTCTTAAGAGCTATGAAAGCTGCAAATACCCATAAATATCTTAATGGCATTACAACTGAATTTAATTTTAGAAGCCAGTTAAATAATGCATTCATATCACCTATACCTAAAGCTGGAACTATTATTAATATTCCTACTAATATAGCAGTCATTATATAACCATTAATAGGGGCACCATGTTTATTAGTCTTAGTTAATACTTTTGGAACAAAGTTTTCATCAGTATCAGCAAGAAGTACCTTAAGTGGTGCATCAATTGAAACAACTAATGCAGAAACTTGAGCTGTTGTATTTGCTAAAGCATATATTACTAATAATATATTACCAACACCATAATATTCTCCAAGCTTTTTGAAAGCATAGTATTGTCCATTCATCATAAGATCGCTTGGAATATTATTAGCATCAAACATCATTCCCATAGCAAGTGATCCTAAAATTGCACTTATTGTAACCATACCAGCAAGCACAAGCATTCCTCTTGGGAATTCCTTAGATGCATTATGAGTATTATTTACATAAGGTGATATCTTTTCAGCTCCACCTACTGCAAATATAAGCATTGATATTGTTGTTAAATAATTAAAATCAAATTTAGGAACTATTGTTTTAAAACCAATATTATGTGTAGCCACAGTCATATCAGTAATTGCTGGGGCTGCTATAACTAAAAGAACATATAATAGCGACATAACAAATGTAGCAGTTCCAGCTATTGTACCTATTGTTTTTAATGAATTTATTCCTCTAGATGCTATCCATAAGAAGAATAAGAATATAGCTAAAATTATTGTTTGAGCCACAACAGTATTCATACTGCTTACCATTGTTCCATCACCTTTAACAGCCCATCCTAAAGCAATTAAAATAGCTTGAGGCTTTTGTGCTAAATAAGGAACATGTACAACCCAATAAGTCCAACCTGCAAAATATGCTAGCTGACCTCCCATTGTTTCTCTTATCCAAGAACTTACTCCAGCTTTACCATCTTTAAATACTGATCCTAATTCCCCAACCACTAAGGCATAAGGTACAAAATATAATCCAATAATAAGAACCCATGATACTATAACTGTAAGACCTTGATTAGCAAAGTTATTTACTACATTACCAAATCCCCATACAGATACAAAGGCCATAAGAGCAAGATTATACCATCTAAGTTTTTTTTCATTTGTTTCCATACGTTATCCATCTCCTCTTCATTTGTAGATTAACATTTTTCATTATAAACTATAATTGCATTAATAAAAAGATAAAAAACGCAAAAAAATATAAATATTTAAATAATCGAGTAGGAGGTAATCAATTATTTTGATTACCGACCTCTCACACCACCGCACGTACAATGTCGTCAACTTAAGAATAAAATAAAAAATATAAAAAAAAGCTTGACAATAGAGAAAAAATTTGCAGCCTCGCTATAGAGAAATAAATTTATAGCGAGGTTTAATATTATGAAAAATACAACATTATTATCTGCAATTTTGAAAGATACAAACAATTTAATTACTTCGAGTGAATTTAAAGAAGCTTACAGTTTAGGTAATTCATTTTCAAGAAATAGAAAATTATCATTTTCTAATGCTGTCTTTTTTATTTGCTCCG
>NZ_FPBY01000272.1 GCF_900116755.1 Clostridium sp. DSM 8431 | reverse complement strand
ACCTATCTCTACATATAGATTTCTCTATATGCTGACTATCTCTGACTACTAACTCATAACTAAAGTCACGAGTTAAGTGTAGCCATTCTAATCAAAAATCAATAATATTTCTCCTTTATATAGAAGTTCATTCACTATTTTTTTTGTTAAATCTCTGCATTTTATTCTTCTGCAAATAAAATTCAAAAGATCTTCACCTTCATAATCTCTTAAATCAAAATACATACAATACTTTGATGATTTACATATGCTGCTTTTAAATATTTTATTTAAAAGATATGTTTTTCCAGACCCTAAGCTACCACAAAGTAGTGTTCTATTAAAATTTGCTGCTTCAAGATAGTGAAGGTGATTTCCAAAGTCATCTTTTATCTTTACCTTAAGATTGAAATTATCAAAATTATAGAAATCACTTAAATTTAATCTTCCTTTTTCTTCTCTCACATAATTATTTAAGTACCATAAACTTAGTTGATTCTGCCTCATTTTTTACTGCCCCCAAAAATATATAAATTTAAGCTGGTATAAGTCTTCCCCCTCCAGATAAAACAATTTCCTTTCCTTCAAGCCAGCTATTTTTTTCATTTTTCACATTGTAGAAAATATTATAACCATTATCCACTATGTTTTTAAGTTCTTTATTTTCATTAATAATATAATCTATATATGATGTTCCTGTTAATGTCCAAACACTTGTTGAATCTAAAGTTACGCTTACATTTCCTGTATTTTTAAAATCAATTACTCCAGTATAATAAGTATATTCTCTAAGCTTCAATTCAACTAAGCTTAACTCATCACATAATATATCACCTTTTAATGTTTGACGGTTTCCTAGAAGTGTTATAATTCCACCATTTTTTCCTTCTTTTCCCCACTTGTCTTTTTTTGCATTTATTAAAATATTATCCATCGAAAGGTTTAACTTAGTATTAAAAAGATTTACTATGGCCTCAGTATTAGTTACATAAAACATTGCACCTTTACCAGCAGTTATAGATCCAAGGCTTGAAGTAAATATACATTTACCTATATCCTTATTTTTTTCTTTCTTTTGAAAAAGTACAACACCATTTTTATTATTTCCTCTTAAACTTGTGTTATTAATTACTACTGAACTTCCATCAACTACTGCAGCTTCAGCTCTTTCAGCTTTAAAATTAGAATCTGTAACCACAATACTTCCTCTTGAATAAATACAAGGTGACTCTTCGCCTTCTGCAGTTCCTGAAGAATTTTCCACATTAATTATACCATTTTCCATATATGTTGCTATAGGAGAACTATTTTTTCCTTCTGTATTTACTGCTATATCATGAGCCATAACTGTTCCTCTATAAGCAGCATTTAATCCATTAGAAAAATGTCCTTTAGTTTTAATGATTATATTATCTATATTTATTACTGAATTTTCTCCTGATGAAAATACTGCACTAGCACCTTTCCCAGCAGTTGTAATGGTACTATCCTTTATATTTATTGTAGATCCTTTTTTAGCTAATATTCCAGCATTTAATCCATTACACAAACTATCTTCTTCTTTAGTAGTATTCCCACTTGATGCTAATCTAGAATTAATTATATCTAAGTCTCCTCCATCATCTACTACAAATATTGATTCATTATTTCTTATTTTTGTTATTACTTCATTTCTTCTTTGCATACTACTCTCCCTCCGAAAATTGCTTTCATCTTTCCTAATCCACTTATTTAATAACGGAATTTTATCTAATACAAGTCTGTCTAAGAGACCCACAGAGTTATCTTTAAAATCACCTTTTTCATCCATTAAATGTTCCTCCAATTTTTATCCATAATAATAAAATAGCAATTTGTTAATAACAAGTCAATCTGTAATTTTTAACCAAAAGAAATTATATAAAAATTTTAGTGTTTGGAATTTTAAAACTAATATAGAAATTCTACACTAAAACGTAAATTTTAAAATAAAATTCTTTTAGGTTATGTTGTTTCTCCTGTTATTTATATAATAACTTATATATTATTCCATTATCAATTTTGTTTCTTGATATGTTTATTAATAGACTTAAAATGATGAGACCTATTTTTTTTTATATTTTAAGACATAATTATTTTAAAGTTTTCACATATAAATCAGCATTATGCTTTTATTAAATTTGTAACTATTTGCCTTATTCGTTATTTATGTAACACACACAATTATATTAAAGAAATCTCATGAAAGCTTAAAAATAAGAAAATGATTAAGGTGGTGAGTTGGTGTTTTAACCATAAGTATTTTTCTACTACTGTAAATACTTATATACATGTTATTAATAAAATAAAAGTAGAAGGAATTAAAGTTTTTTATGAAATTTTGTTACCATCAATAGATAAGAAAAGTTACTTAATTAAATAGGATTATACAAATATAATATATAAGGCTATTTATATAACATACAATTTATAGAAATGAATATTATGCATATTTTTTGAATGCACTAAATGTTACTGCTTCCTATGGGATAAACCTCCAAAAGAAAAATAGTCCCCTTTTAGTGAGGGCACTGAAAAACTTTAAGTTTTTCTAGTGCGCTATTCCAAAATCAAAAAGGAGTTAATTAAACTAATAAATTTTAGTTACATTAACTCC
>NZ_FPBY01000061.1 GCF_900116755.1 Clostridium sp. DSM 8431 | reverse complement strand
CCTGATATATTATTTGTACCATTTTTTGAAGTACAGCTTACTATTTTAGCTTTACCAAATGTTACTTCATATCCTAAAGCTGATGGCTTACCTTTTGCTGGCCAGTTAAAGTTGTTCTTTCCATTTCCATCTGCTGTACAGCTAGTCATAGTTACAACACCCATTTGATTATTTCTATCAAATCCACTTGCACTGTTTCCAGTAGCACTACATCCAGTTAATACATGGTTATTTGGATCTAAGTGAGCTGCAACTCCAGGAGTTTTATTATCTACTCCACCTAATTTAAATCCATTTCCATCTCCTTTTACTCCATAGCATTCACCATTATAGTTTGCTTGGCAGTTTTTAAATGTAATTGCTCCATGAGTTGCATAGCAGTCATATCCATCATCTGAGTTGTTATCTGATACACATCCATCTAGTACAATTCCTTCTCCTGAATGAAGTTTAATTGCAAAACCATCTGCATTTTCTCCATTTGTTGGTTTATCAACATTGTGATGTGAATGTACTTTCTTTAATGTGTCATAAGAAGCTCCATTTGATAATTGTACTCCTGCATCTCCATTATCATGTACATTTAAGCTTATTAAATTACAATGGCTTCCTTCCATATAGATTCCGTTGTCTTTTGCGTTGTATATTTGTAAATCTTGAATTGTTACGTTGTCTGCATTTACTGTAAATCCTCTTTTACCAGATGCTGATGGTGAAAAGTCTACTTTTCCTCCATTTATACCCTTAACAGTTACTCCCTTAGGTACTGATACTTCAACACTCTTAATTGCTCCATCAATTTGAACAGTATCTCCACTTTTTGCTTTTGATAAAGCATTCTTTAAACCACTGTTACCTTGACTGCTATTTACTGTATAAGTAGTTCCTGATGCAGCATGAGCTGTTACTGCTCCTAAACCTGGTGTATATGCTAATCCTAAAACTAAACTAACTCCTAAACAAAGTGCTTTTACTTTTTTCATAATAAATTCCTCCTAAATTTTATTTAGAAAACATTAGATAACGTTTTCTTAAAACCTTTACATTAAATTGTTTAAATTATTTTTATGTGTTAATTATATACAATACTTGTATACATTTGAAGAAACTTAGCATGAAAGCGCCTTATTTTGTCGTGGAATTTAAATTTTTCATTATTTTTTAAAAAATCACACAGAAAATGTATATTTATTTTATATTTTTTAATTATTTTTTTAAACAAATAATAAACTTTTTACTTTTTATATCTTATTTGTTTATGTAAATACATAAGTTTTTACAACGATAATATAGCTATCACCATACTTTTAACAATAAAATTTTTATAATATTAGAAAAAAATCACAAGATAAAAGTATCTCGTGATTTATTAAATATTAATATACTAGTTTATATTATCTCATTTATGAGTCCTCTTCTATAGGCAGCTAAAAGTAGTTTTAAATCTTTTATCTGTTTCCTTAATTCAATTCCAACATCCGTATCCCCTACTGTTTTTCTTTGAAGTTTCTTTTCTACTAAAGTTGTTGTAGATAATATATCTGTTTCTTTTTCAATAGCCTCTTCAGTAGATGCAAAAGGTTCATGAGATACAAGTTGTAATCCATAAGAATTATATATAAGAGTATATCCTGCTATTCCTGTTTCTCTTCTATAGGCCTTAGCAAACCCTCCATCAATAACAAGAAGCTTTCCATTACATTTTATAGGGCTTTCACCTTTAATATTTTTAACAGGAACATGTCCATTAATTATAATTGATTCCTTTGAAGTTAATCCAAACTCTTTAAAAATCATATTACACATATCTTCATTATCTCTATAATTATAATAACTATTTTTAACTTCTATGTGAGTTTCTTCATCCTTAACAAAGTATCTTTCAAAGGTAGCCATTTCTTCCTTACCAAATAAAGATGAAGTTTCGCCAGTCCACAAATACCACATTATATCCATTCCATATCTCTTTTTCTCTTCATCACTTTTATTAAAGTATCCCTCTCTTGCTAAGGAATCAAACTTATCTAATAAAGCTTTGCCTTTATAGGTTTTACCGTTAATTTTCATACTCTTAAAAGTCATATCCTTATTTAAAGGTATGCATCCATGGAATAAAAGATTAGAATTATATTTTAAATATATACTTCCCTTTGCAAATAAAAATGTAACATGTCTTTGTAATTTCTCACTATTAATAAAAGATGATTTTAGCTTTTCAATAAGCACTCTTTCTTCTTCCGTAAGCTTATATGGATCATTTCTATCAACTGTAGGAAAATACTTATCTTTCAATTCATATTTCTTATCCTTTAATGTTATAGTACCTTTATCAAAATTAATCCTATGTAATAAAAGTCTATGCTGCATTTTAAATTCTGGTCGTCTTTTTATAATTTCATATTCAAGTTTAAATTGTAATATAGTAATGGCTTTATGCATTTTAGCTATAAGCTCTACTTCATGATTATTGTATGTATCTCTACTTACCTTTGGTATAAACTCAGTGCATGGATCGTTTTTATAATATCTTAAAGCAAAGGTTGCAAGGGGCAATAAATTAATGCCATATATATCTTCTATCACATCTAAATTTGCATATCTCGCTGAGATTCTTAATACGTTAGCAATACACTGCTCTACTCCTGCAGCTGCTCCCATCCATACCATATCATGATTTCCCCATTGTATATCTACTGAATGGTAATTTATTAAAGTATCTAAAATAATATCCGGTCTTGGCCCTCTATCATAAATATCTCCTAATATATGAAGTCTATCAATTACAAACCTTTGTATAAGCTTTGAAAGAGCTATTATAAATTCTTTAGCTCTTCCTATATCTATTATAGTCATTATAATTTTTTCATAATAATTCTGTTTATCTATTTCATTTCCTTGCTCATGTAATAATTCTTCTATTACATATCTAAAATCTTCTGGAAGAGCTTTTCTTACCTTTGATCTTGTATATTTAGAAGAAACATATCTGCATAATTGAATAAGTCTATATAAGGTTATTTTATACCAATCATTAATATTACTTTCTTCCTTTGCAATTAATTCAAGCTTCTGTTCTGGATAGTATACAAGAGTAGACAGCTTTCTCTTCTCTGAATCTAGCATTGTATTTCCGAATATTTCATCAATCTTTCTTCTTACTACTCCTGAACCATTTTTAAGTACATGTATAAAGGGTTCATACTCTCCATGTATATCTGTAAGAAAATGTTCTGTACCCTTTGGAAGATTTAAAATAGCCTCTAAATTAATAATTTCTGTAGAAGCTTTTGCTATTGTTGGATATTGTTTAGCCAAAAGTTTAAGATAAGCTTTTCTTGAAACAATCTTATCTTCAATACTCTCTTTCGTTAGTTCTTCATATGACATAATAATCACACCTCAACTTATCTTCATAGTTATATTATGATTATTTTAACATATTTTTCATCAACTTAAATATTTTTTTATATATCCAAATTTTTAAAAATTATCTGAATTATCTTGAAAAATAAGAAGCAAAGGAAGCTCGTCTTCTTTTATTAATATGATTTACTGCTCTCATCTTAAATCTTTCAATTTCTTTATACTTATAAAAGTTTTCTAAATCAATAAGTAAAAAATATGAATCTACAATTAAATATTTTAAGTCTC
The DNA here is from genome assembly GCF_900116755.1 of Clostridium sp. DSM 8431. Classification (GTDB taxonomy): domain Bacteria; phylum Bacillota; class Clostridia; order Clostridiales; family Clostridiaceae; genus Clostridium. The sequence goes on along the minus strand of NZ_FPBY01000061.1, from coordinate 15,899 downwards.
TTAAATCATTACTTCTTTCTTCATCTATCTGAATTTCATCGCTTTCAACTTTTAAATTTTCATATATATTTTTATACTCTGTAAGCTTTCTTTCTACTTCATGACTATATTCATGAGATTTATCTTCAAGAAGATTTTCTAAAAATAAATTAAAATCTCCATCTATCATCTTATATTTTTCATAAACTTCTACTAATTTCATAATGTATTAACCTCGCTTAAAGTTTCATTTTTTATATAATAGCATATATAAGTATTCATTTCATCAAAATACAACAGTATGGTAAAATAATTATATATTGTAACTTAAAGGAGTGTTTAAAAATGAATGAAGTATTTGAAAATATTATAACTAGAAGAAGTATCCGTTCTTTTAAAAATGAACAAATAAGTGATGAAGATCTTAAGCTAATTCTTAAGGCAGGTACATATGCTCCAAGCGGTATGAATAGACAAACTTGGAAGTTCACTGCTATTCAAAATAAAGAAAAGATTAATAGCTTGGCTAAAGTAATAAGAGAAGCTTTAGGAAGAGATGAAAGTTACAACATGTATAATCCTGCAACAATAATTCTAGTATCTAATGATAGAGACAACACTAATGGCCTTGCAGATTCATCATGTGCTCTTCAAAATATATTCTTAATGGCTAATTCTCTAGGTATTGGCTCATGTTGGATTAATCAGCTAAAAACTATATGTGATGAGCCTTCTGTAAGAGAACTTCTAGATGAATTTGAAATTCCTAAAAATCATATTGTATGGGGAATAGCTGCTCTTGGCTATGCAAATGAAACTCCAAGAGAGCATGCAATTAAAGATAATATCATAAAAATAATAAAATAACTCATAGGGTGAAAAATCCCTGTAAATTACAGATAATATAGGACTTCTTTGATAGATTATTATAACAGAAGTCCTTTTATCATGATAAATAAGAAAACTTAAGTTTACTTAACCTCATATGCAATATACTCATATGCAAATTCATAACCAAGCTTTTCTGCCAGACGAACAGAATTCATATTTTGAGCATCCCAACTTGGATATAATCCTTCATCTAAACAATTTAATATAAGAGCTGCTGAGGCTACAGTTGCTAAATGTTTTCTTCTTTCTGATTCAACTGTATCCACTTCAATTTCTATTCCTTCATTATATCGAGTGTAGGAAGATGCACCTGATACTATCATACCATCTTTTGTAACAACCATTCCTCTACCCATCTCTAAATACTTTTCTTTACTTTGGAATGCAGAAACCAAATCCTCTAACGCAGGATTTTCCAAACATTCATCATAATTGTTTGAATCAATTTTTTCTAATTTATATCCACTAGGAAGTTTATTTATTTCTTCCTTTAGCATATCTCTATCAAATTTTGTGTCCTTTTTTATAGCATATCTAGTAACTTTCTTTGAATCAAGATAACATTTTTCAATTAATTCAGCCCATTTTTCATTTTCAGGTACCATAATGGCAAAACCATATGGTTTATTCATAACTAACTCTCCACTAGGTTCTCCAGCAAAAAATCCAAAACAACCTACAAATGCAAAGGCTGATTTAGGTTTATACAAATCAGTGACATATATCTTTCCCATAACCTTTTGTACACATGAATATATTAATGTTTATTCCCATCCATTAAATAATTCTTTTACTTTTGAAGTATCTTTTATTTCATATATCATCCATCTCACCTCTTAAAACAAAAATTTCCCATTTAACTTTAGCATACCCCTTAAGTATTTGTAAATAATTCCATATATTCAATAGCATCATCTAACTCGTCTAAATTATCCTTAAAAATCTTAATTTAAAGAAAAAATTTCACAAACTGAAAGTTTCACCTAACACAAAAAAAACTTTTTTACCATATAAATTGAGTTTTTTCACCATACTTAACAAATCCAAGTCTTTTGTATAGTTTTTCTGCTTCTCCATCTTTTTCTGCTATAAGATAGTTAGTATTTACTCCATTTTTATGATTTTCTCTTAAAATATTTTTAAGTATATACGTTCCAATTCCTCTTCTTCTATATTCCTTTAATACTCCAAAATCCTCTATCTTACAGATTCCATCTTTAAATAATAATTCATAAGATCCTATAGGCTCATTTTTGTAATAGCATATATATGAACTTAGATTATTACTTTCATCTTTATAAACCTGAATCTTTCTCTTAATTCTCTTAATGGAGTAGCCTCTTCCTAAAACTCCTTCATTGTCCTTTACGCTTATATCTATAAGCTTTTTATATTCTTCCTTACTGCAAACTTTTTTTATAATGATATCTTCTAATTCAGGCATTTCTTCATATTTTTTACTTTCTATGGATAAATAATTAAAAGTATCTACTCTTTTAGGTTTTATTAAAAAACTTTTACTAAAATTTTCATCCACTATATCATTAACTTCAAAATTCAAAAAGTCCTTTCCTTTTTTTATATATAGAGATACCTCTTTATTTATTAGCTCAATTAACTCATTATTTTTTAAATCTTCATTCAAAATAGAAATATTTGATGTATATGTATTTCTAAATTTATTATCATAAAATTCTATATAATTTTCATGTTTTTTCTCTTCTGAAAAACATCTTATATAATCTAACTCCATAGACTTTAATTTATTAATCATTTCCCTCACCTTAAAATTTAAATATTAGAATTATTTTAACATATTTATTGTATTTAGTGACACACTATAAAAGATAATACTACAATCCGCCGGAGATGATTTTATGAATTATAAAATTGCTGATATTAACTCAAATGAATTTAAGGCAATTAAAGATGCAGAAAACTTAGTAAAAAAGGAAACGGGTAAGGATTTTGTACTAATTGCATGGGAAAAATCTAATAATTAATCTCCTAAAAAATACTGTGTTAAAAATACACAGTATTTTTTATCTTTTTAATATCATTTTAAAATTATTAAAAAATATTTTTTTTTAATTTTTTATTGAATTCCCATTAAGTTCCTTGTCGATTTATCGATAATTTATAGTAATTTAAATAATATTTTTTAAGAAAGGATAACTACATGAATAGACAACAAAAGAACACATTACAAACTAACAAACTTGTAATAATAACTATATGCACTATTATAACCGCAATTATTGCTGGTAAACTTGCAGATGTTTTTAAAGGTCAAATACAGCCTTTATCCTTTGCTGCCTTTATAGCAGTTTCTATTATTCTTATTTTATATCTTTATATATTATCCAAGAATGATGAAAACATTTTTAAAATAAAAAACCATGCATATATAGGATTTTATTTACTATATACTTATGCTATGTTCACTAGTACAAGAACTTTAGTTTTTATATATGTATTTCCAGTACTATATATGTACTCTATTTACGGCGAAGTTAAACTAATGAAAAAAATAGCCTCTTCAATAATATCAGTTAATATTTTAAGAATAATATGGCTTATTACTATTATAAATCTTAATGATAAATCTAGTGTTACTGATTATACTATTCAATTTCTTGCTGTACTCGTAGTATGTTGGACTTCAGTACTTGCAACTAAAACAACAAAACAATTTAATAATGAAAGTCTTGAAGATATTAAAGAAGCTAATAAAAATCAAGAACGCATCTTAAATCAAGTCCTAGAAATAGGAAATCTTCTAGATACTCACTCAACTGAAATGTATGGAATAGTTTCTAATCTTGAAGCATCAAGTAAAGTTATGAATGATAATATGAAATCAATGGATGATGGAATTAATAATACTTTCTCTAATGTTGATAAACAAGTTGACTTAACTCAAAATATACATTCAGCTATTATTAACACTGCAAATACAGCCAATGAACTTAATAAAATTTCAAATTTAACTATTGATGAAATGAATTCAGGTATAGAAATTGTAAAAAAACTTACTGATAAGAAAATTATTATGAATGAGTCTGGACTTTCTGCTCATAATGCAATGCTTGAATTAGAAGAAAAAACTAAGAAAATAGGAAATATAACTAATACTATTTTGGCTATAGCTGATAAAACTAATATACTTTCACTAAATGCAGCAATTGAAAGTGCAAGCGCTGGTGAAGCTGGAAAAGGCTTTGCTGTAGTAACTAAAGAAGTAGGAGAACTTGCTTCTCAGTCAACTGAAGCTGCTGCTAATATAGGAAAAATCATATCTGAACTTCAAGAAATAGTAAAGGTTTCTGTAGATTCAATGGAAAAGCTTGTTAAAGCTAATTCTCAGCAGGATAAACTTATACAAGATACTGAAAATATCTTTAATAGAACTTTAGATAATATGTATAATGTTCACTCAGAAGTAACAGAAGTTTCTAATGGAATTAATTCTGTTCTTGACTTTAATAACAAAATAATAAGTAGCATTGAGAATATTTCTGATTCAAATGAACTAGCAAAAACTGCAATGTCAAAAACTTCTTCTGCTACAAATACAACTTTACTTCATATAGATGAAACTAAAAAGATTACAGAAGAACTTGTTAGTGCGTCTGAAAAATTAAAGGAATACATATAAAGTAATAAAAAATACCGTATTAACGATAAAAATCATTAATACGGTATTTTTTAATAGTTCTTTCTCCATAAAGATGGACTAAATAGTATTAACATTGGATAAATTTCTAATCTTCCGGCAAGCATACAGAAAGATAAAACAATCTTACTAAAGCTTGAATAAATAGAAAAGTTTCCTGTTGGCCCTACTAGATTAAGACCTGGTCCTATGTTACTTAATGTAGTTATTACAGAAGTACTTGTTGTTACAAGATCAAAACCATCAAAGGATAATATAAACATAGCTATTAAAGCTATTATTGTATATGCTCCAATAAATAGAAATACTCCTGATATAGTTTCTTCTCCAACTACTTTTCCGTCAATTTTAACACTTTGAATTCTTTTTGGATGTAGAATTTTATTTATTTCTCTTTTAATAGCCTTTAACATAATTACTACTCTTATAGTTTTAATTCCACCTCCTGTAGAACCTGCCATAGCTCCTACAAACATTAAAAATACTATAATTGTTTTACTAACTGAAGGCCATAAGTTAAAATCTGCTGTAGCATATCCTGTTGAAGTTACTATGGAAGCTACCTGAAATGAGCTTAATCTTATAGTTTCTCCTAAGTTTCTTCCATAAAAATCATAAATATTAAAGGATATTAATGCAATTGCTGATACAATTATTAAAGCATAAAACTTTAATTCTTCATTTCTTAATGCATTTTTTATATTACCTTTTAATACTTGATAGTATAGAGCAAAATTAATTCCAAAAATAATCATAAATACAGTAACAATCCAATCAACTGCTGAATTATGATAAGCACCTATACTTGCATTCATATTAGAAAATCCACCAGTACCTGCTGTTCCCAGTGCTGTTATAAGAGAATCATATAAAGGTAATCCTGCCATTACTAATAATATTGTTTGAACTATAGTTAATACAAAATATATTATGTAAAGAATCTTAGCAGTTTCTTTTAACTTAGGTACAATTTTACCTGGATTTGGTCCTGGACTTTCAGCTTTTAATAAGTGAATTGTACTTGAACCTAATGAAGGAATAAGTGCAAGCATGAAAATAAGTATTCCCATACCTCCTATCCAGTGGGTAAAACTTCTCCAAAATAATATTCCCTTTGGAAGGGACTCTACCTCTGTTAAAATTGTTGCTCCAGTAGTAGTAAAACCTGATACTGTTTCAAAAAATGCATCTACAAAAGATGGTATAGAGCCATCAATTACAAATGGAAGTGCACCTACTACTGAAATCATTATCCATGCAATTCCTACTGTTATAAACCCTTCTTTTGCATACATTTGTTGCTTGTCAATCTTAATCCTACAAAGAATAAGTGATGCTAAACCAGATATTAATATGGTTGCTATAAACCCTATAGGATTTTCTCTATATATAAGTGTTACAAGTAAAGGTATAAATAAAAGTAAAGTCTCATATTTTAATACATTACCTATAACTCTTAGGGCAAATCTATAATTCATTAGCTATTTGCACCCCCCAATAAATATCTCATTGATATCTAATAGGGTATGATCCTTTGTTATTACAATTACTCTATCACCTATTTTTATGCAGTCATCACCTGTTGGTATTATTATTTTGTCTTCTCTTACAATAACAGCAACAATGCAATCTTCATCAAATTCAATGTCTTTAAGCTTAACATCTATATATTTTGTATTTTCACCTGCAATAAACTCTACTGCTTCTGCATGGTCATTACATATTTTATAGATATGATCTATTGAGCATTTTTTATTATTCTTTAATCCTCTAACATAACCTATAATCTTATTAGAAGTTATAAACTTAGGATTTACTACAGAATTAATACCAACATTATCAGCTATTTGTGCATAGTTATCTCTTGTAATTTTAGTTATTATATTACCAACATTTTGATTTGCTGCAAATAAAGCTGCAATTAAGTTATCTTCATCTCTACTTGTTAAAGTAATAAAACTATCAACTTCAGGAAGACTTTCAGATAATAAAAGATCCTGATCCATTCCATCACCATTAATAATTATGCTATTAGGAAGAAGCTCTGTAAGTTCTCTGCACTTTTCAGTATTTCTTTCGATAATCTTACAATTAACCCCATATTCACTTACGATTTTAGATAAATAGTAACTAATTTTTCCTCCTCCAATAATCATAGAGCTTCTAACTTTCTTTTTATATTTTCCAAGATATTTAAAGAAGTTTTGAATATTCTTTTCTTCACCAATTACATATACTCTATCGTCTTTTCTTATAACAAAGTCACCATTAGGTATTATTACTTCATCATTTCTTTCTACTCCACAAAAGAGTACTTTTCCTCTTACGAAATCTATATCACATATTCTTTCATCTACAAGCGAACTTTTATTAACTCTAAACCCAACAAGATTAACTCTTCCCTTTGAGAAGCTGTCAATGCTATAAACTGATGGGAATTTAATAAGTCTTGATATTTCATATGCAGTTTCTTTTTCTGGATTTATAACCAAATCAATGCCTACTGCTTTAGTTAGAATTGTAATATCTTCATCATAATCAGGATTTCTAACTCTAGCGACTGTGTATTTAACACCTAGCTTTTTAGCTGCAAGACATGAAAGCATATTAAGTTCGTCACTATTAGTAACAGAAATTAAAAGGTCTGCCTCTCTTATTCCTGCTTCATCTAATACCTTAAAATTAGTACAATTTCCTTTAATACACATAACATCAAGATTATTTGCTATCCTCTCAAGTGCAAGATCTTTATTGTCGATTATTGTTATATTATCATCTTCTCCAGACAAATATTTTGCCAGAGAATATCCAACTTTTCCTGCACCAACTATAATAATATTCATTTTTTTGTCTCCTTGTACTCAAATCACTATTATTGTATTTTTCAATTATACATTATAGAGTAATTTATCTCAATTCACATAAAACCCTATTTTTTTCTGTTTATATATCTTTATAAATAGATTTCAACTTCATCTACGTTTTTACACCCTCATATATAATATATCACTTTTATATTTTCTTTAATACTTTTCTCTTTTTATTAATATAGTAACAATTTTTATAATAAAAAAATAGTATATATAAATATACTAATTATCTATTATTAGAGGTGAGTAAATGAATCCTTTACTAAATATGCTTCTAGGTACTATGCTAAATGGTGGAATGATGGGAAACAATATAATCAGCCAAAATCCTCTTATGAATATGTTTATGGGAGGTATGAATAATAATAGTAGCATGATGGGAAATAATCCTTTATTAAGCATGCTTATGGGTGGTATGAATAATAATATGAATAATCAAAATCCATTTTCTGATATGATGCGTAATATGAATGGAAATCCTCAAAATATGGGACAGCCAAACATTAACCAAAATAATAATCCTTTGATGAATATGCTTAGTATGTTAATGAATCAAAATGGTAATCCTAATATGAATGGAATGAACATGAATCCTGACATGATGAATTCAAAACACCACCATAGACATAGACATTAATTAATGAAATATCTATTAATTAAAAAACTCGTATATTTTAAGTACGAGTTTTTTAATTTTCTTATTTCATTTTCTTTTTTATACCTTCATATAAATATTGTAAATATTCAATATTAACATTTTCTCTTTGAAGATTTTCTAATCTTTCTTCAATATTTTTAATTGTAAATTTTGCTTCTTTAAAATCCTTTTGCTTAATACAAATACTTGTATATCCAAGTAGATAATCAACCTTCTTAACTTCTCTAGCTAAGTCTTCTCTATCTTCATTTACTAAATCTAATAATACTGAATATATTTTTGCGCTGGTAGTATCCTTAGCTGTAAATAAAAAATCATTGTGTTTGCTTGTTACTTTTTTCATTTTTTCTCCTATTTTTCTTTTCTAACTATTTTATCTTCTAATAATTATATACTAATTTATTTTCTTTGTCTTCTACTTCAAATATATACAGTTTTCCATATTTCCATTAAAATTAACCTGGAATATTTCATTATCAAATCCAAGGCATTTATTTACCTTTTTATTTTTTTCATTAATATAGAAAAATAATATATTACTATAATTTTTTCTAAGATATTTTTCTTTTTTTATAAGAACTTCTCTGTCATTATCATCTATAATATTATTATTAACATCTTCTGCAAAAATTAATGCCTTACATCCATAATTATATACACTTTCTATAAATTCCTTTCCAGTTGCCTCATATAAATTCTTTTTATTAAGGTTAACAATAACTCCATAATATATTTTATATTTATATAAAGTTTTTACTGCTTTAATAAAGAGTTCAGATTCATTTTTTCTATCTCCCTTAATCCTTAATATAGGTATTATATTTCTATTTTCATTAAAAATACTTATACTATCTTCTGTTATAGTTTCTACAGAAACAAAAGTGGGAAACACTATACTCTTTACCTTTGCTGCTTCATATAAAATATCTTTTCTGCCTAATGGTTCTCCTCCTGTAAAGGCAAAAGATAGCACCCCCATATTTTTAGCTCGTGCTATTATTTTACGCCATTCACTAATACTTAAGGTATTTTCATTATCATAAATAATTTTTTTATTATTTCTCTTATAGCATCCTCTACAGAAAAAATTACAATTACTATTAAGGCTTCCTATAATAAGCTTAGGAACTCTTTCACCCTTTTCTTTGTAAATTCTACGCCTTCTTTTGGCCATTTTTAAATTCATTCCAAATTTAACTATGAAGGCTGCTTCCTTAGGATTTTTTGTGGCATCCTTTAATATATTTTGAAAGACATTTATAACATACTTTTGCAAATTATTATCTCCTAATTCTATTGATATATTAATTTCTATGCTATAACATTAATTTTCATAATCTTTTTTACTTATAATAAATTTAATTTCACCTAAACTTTTCACTTAAAGTGGACCTTCGCTATATTTAAAAATACATAAAAACATTATTTTTTCTTATTAATATCTATAATAAGCAATACACTAAGTATAAAGGCAAGCAAAAAACCAATAAATCCCAGCGCTGGTATTCCTAAAATTCTTGGTTTCATTTTTGTAATACAAATAATACTTGAGCCTATAAAAAGACCTACTGATATCATTCCTAAAACTATTTTATTTACCATATTATTTATTGATATAAGAGATTCTAAAGAGCCTTTAAGTTCTAAATTCAACTTACTTTGTCCCTTAATTGTCATATTAATTAAATCTGATAATTCTCCAAATAAGAAAGTTGCTTTTTTTCCAGAAAAAATCAACTGTTTTATTATATCTAAAATTTGATTTTGTATTTTCATTTCCTTTGCTAAATCACTTTTTAAATAGTTTTTTATTATGTCATAGAAATTAAATTCTGGACATAAATCTTTTATAACTCCTTGTATAGTAAGTATACCTCTAGATAACATTGATACCCCTTTAGGCATAGATATATTATTCATTTTAGCTACTTTTAAAAACTCATCTAAAATATCACTTATGTCCATATCACTTACATTCATCTCAGCATACTTACTTACAAGAAAGTCTATATCTTCATAGAGTTTGCTATGATCAACTTCACCATTTATTTTTCCTATTATTAAAATAACATTCTTAATTCCATTTATATCTCTTTTTACAAATGATAAAATAGCCTGTCTTAATAACTTTTGATCCTTTGCTGATATCCTCCCCATCATTCCAAAATCAAGCCATACAATTTTGCCTTGGGTAATACATATATTACCTGGATGAGGATCTGCATGAAAAAATCTATCCTCTAGCACCTGTTTCATATAATTATTAATAAGTTTCTCTCCTATATCATTAAGATCATAACCTAAGTTTCTTAATTTCTCTTCTTTATCTATCTGAATTCCTTCTATGTATTCCATAACAAGAATTTTAGAATTAGTATATTCCATAATTACTTCAGGCCATTTTATATATTTAATATCCTTATTTAACTTTGCAAATTCCTCTATATTTTTTGCCTCTATTAAAAAATCCATTTCTTCTTTAGCAACCTGCCATATTTCATCAATTACCATGTTAAAATCAATAACCCCATCTACTATACCTGTAAATTTAATCATTTTTAAGGCCTGTTTAAGTAAAATTACATCTCTAAACATAATTTCATAAATGTTTTCTCTTTGAATTTTAATAGCTACTACTTTTCCATCTTTTAATTCAGCTTTATGCACCTGTGCAATTGATGCTGAACCAATAGGTTTTTCACTAAAATTATGGAACACCAAAGAAAGAGGTATTCCATAATTTTTTTCTATTATCTCCTTTACTTTTTCATAAGACAAAGGCTCTACACTATTTTGAAGTTTTTTAAGTTCTTCACAATACTCCATAGGAAGAATATCATTTCTCATAGACATAATCTGTCCAAGCTTAATAAATGTAGGCCCAAGTTTTTCAATTATAACTCTAAATTTTTCAGGATTAATTCCCTTTGTAATCTTTTCTTCCTTAAGTATTTCTAATATTTCAATAAGCCTTTTTCTATGATTCTTCATTTACTTCAGTTTGGTCTTCATTTAATTTTTCCTTAATCTTTTCTAATTCTTCTGGAGTCATCTTTTCCATGGCCTTTAAAACCTTATTCATTCTTTCAGACTTTTCTTCTTCTGCCCATCTTTCTTTAACATCCTTTTTCTTATCATTAATTTTTCTTTTAAGTTCTTCATTTAATACTTTTCCCTGCTCTACAGTAACTTCACCTTTTTTAACTAACTCATCAACAATATCCTTCGACTTTTCTGCAGATGCAGCAACTGCTCCAATACCAACTAATAAAATCTTTTTTAATTCTTCACCAAATACACTGCTCATAAAATCACTCCCTTTTTATATATTGTAATATTTTTACAATATTATGATAAACTTTCATAAGGTATGCATTTTGTAATATAGTAATAGTAAAAATAAGAGCCAAGAACAATTCTTGACCCTTATAATAATTATTTTCTATTCTTTTTTGAATTCACCTTATTTTCATACATATGTTTATCAGCTCTTTTTAAAGTATCATAAATACTTCTGTCTTCTTCTTCATTAAACTCTGCAAAACCAAAAGCAAAGCTCATATCACTTTTGCTAATTTTTATTTTTTCTCCCATTTTTTCAAAGATTAATTTAAGCTCCTCATATTCCTTCTTGGAGGACACTATTACAAATTCATCTCCACCAGTTCTATAGAACTTTCCTAAATCTTCTATATTTGCTTCTATATACTTAATGATTTTAGCTATATAAGCATCTCCAGCTTCATGACCTTTTGAATCATTTACTATCTTTAAATTATTGATATCAATCATTACTATAACTGTACCATTACACTTATTATGATTTCCATCAATTTTTTTCATATCCCTTTCAAATGCACGACGGTTATTAATGCCAGTAAGTATATCATTATAAGCTAAGTTCTTATAGACCCTTGCTTTCTTTCCAATCAAAAGAGAATTTGTTAATTCTGTAAATACATCATATGCTAAAGTACCTATATAAAAAACAATTCCTATTCTAGAAAAAATGAAATAAAAGTTTGCTTTTAATAAATCGTTATTAACTACATCTATTAATATAGTTATAGACATAAATATAAAAGCCCAGTCTGCAGCTTTAGTTACCTTTTCCTTTTTAACAAATACTTTATATAAATGTTCCTCAGTATAAATAAATGATTCTATTAATAAGCAGATATTAGCAAACATTATTCCTTCTTTTAAATTAAGAATTCTATATGTCATTAATGTATTAGCAACAATAAAACTTAAAATAGGAAAAGTTATACTTATTATTGAAAGTTTACTTTTTTTATATTCAAAATAATGAAGAATTACAACCATAGGTATAAGCATACTAATTTCAAAAGATATTATATTTAATACATTACCCTGTACTATAAGTCTTGCCATATTGGTATTAATTAAAAAGACTATAGAAATTAAAATTGATAATATAGATAAATACAATAAATTATTACTTTTCTCTATTCTTATAGTTATAATCCACAATATAATAAGTAAGAAAGAAAAGAAAATAATCACTAAACTTATTAATATACTAGGCATATCATTTATCATAACATTCCCTAATATAGCATTGGTATCATTAACAAAATTTATGGTTTTTAAGTCATATAATTCATTATCTTCAGATGAGTTGTCATATATCTTAACTTCTTTACCTATGTATTTATCCTTAATCTTAATAACATGCCATTTATACTTACTTAAAGAAAACAAAATGAAATTATTATCATAAGAATATACCTCTTCATCACCAATATACACTTGTATTGCTCTATTACTTGACTTAAAAAAAAGAAAATTATCTTCTAGTGCCTTGTTTGCTAAAGTATATGTAACAGAAATTTTTGTCTTTCCTGTATCACTCACCTCAACACTTAGCATATTTTTATCATTTATATTGAAATCTATTTTTTGATCTTTTAATATAGCAATTGTAAGACCAATAAAAATAAGAAATATTAACATATATAAGTATTTAAATTTATTTCTCATATTCAAGATTAACCTACCTTTAATTATGGTATACATATTTGATAATTCTAAACTTGCCCTTATAAATATCCCACTATTATTAATATACTTATATCACATTTCTTTTCACATCTCAACAAAACTATCTTCTCAAAATACAAGAAGAAATTAATTTATATAAAAAATATAATTAATATTATAATTTTAATATAAACTTTTTAAATATTTCTTTTAATTTAAATTTATTTTTCATAATATTTATTAAAAATTTACAGGATAGTGATTTTAATATAAAATTTAAAATCACTACCCTGTAAAATAATACTAGAATCTTTCTATTTTTCTAGATTTTCAACTAATTCTTTCATGTATCCATCCTCAAAAGGACTCTTTAAGCCTACATTATGAAGCATATTTTGGAAACTATCCTTTGCTGATTCCTTTGCAAAAGCTAAATATTTATCCCAAGCCTTTTCATAATCTTTTTCCATCATAATTTTAAATTGCAGTGCACATGTTTGAGCTAAACAATAATCAATATAGTAGAAAGGAACTTCATATATGTGTTTTTGAAGTTGCCATCTACGTCCTTCTCCTTGGAACTCATCATTTTTAAATGCTAAATGAGGTTTATATTCTTTCTCTAGGTTTTTCCAAACCTCTCTTCTTTCTTCAGGAGTAAGTTCTGGTTTAGAATATATAATTTCTTGGAATTCATCTACCATACATCCATATGGAATAAATGCTACTGCATCTTCAAAATGCATTTTTCTATAATTATCTGCTTCATCTCCAAAGAATAATTCCATCCATTTCTCTGCAAAGAATTCCATTGACATTGAATGTGTTTCTGCAGTTTCCATCTTTATATTATTATGTTCCATTATTTCATCATTTCTAGTTATAAAGCCTTGGAATGCATGACCACTTTCATGAGTTATAACATCTACATCTCCACTTGTTCCATTAAAGTTTGCAAATATTATTGGTGCTTTATAATCAAATAGCATATCCATATATCCGCCGCCAGCTTTATTAGTTCTACCTAAAACATCAAATAATTCATGATCTAACATAAAATCAAAGAACTCTTTAGTTTCTATTGATAATTCACTATACATTTTCTTACCTGCAGCAAAAATATCATCAGGAGTTCCCTTTGGTGCTGGGTTTCCGTCTGCAAAATATATACCTTCATCAACTGAATCCAATTTTTCAAGACCTAATCTCTTTCTTCTTTCTTCATGAATTTTGCTTGTAAATGGTACAAGATATTTTTTAACTTGTTCTCTAAAGTTTCTTACTTCTTCAATACCATAAGTTGTTCTTCCCATATTATAATATCCAAGTTCAACATAGCTTTTAAGTCCAAGCTTCTTTGCCTGAGCATTTCTATTAGAAACAAGTTTATTATAAATATCGTCTAACTTATCTTTAATTTTTTCTAAAGCTTCATTTCTTGCTTTAACAGCTTTTATTCTCATGCTTCTATCTTTAGAAGTAAGATATTTTCCAAGTAAGGATAAATTTAATTCTTCTCCTTCAAAATCTATCTTTACTTCAGCTAATAATTTTCCGTATTCTGATACTAAAGAATTTTCTTCTTGCTTTAATGGGATAAGTGAATCATTAAATGATTTTAAATCAAATTCTATATCCTTAAAAGCTATCTTTCCTATTTTTTCTTCCATAAAGCTTCTGAATTTAGTATTAAATAATTCCTTTTTATATTCATTATCAAAAGCTGTTATTTTTGGTTCTATTTCATCATAGTAATCTTGTTCTTCTTCATAAAACTTATCTACAACATTTCCATTATGCCTTAATGCAGCTAAAACAATAGCTGTCTGCATTTTTTTTATAAGTTTATAATATTTTTTATGAACTTCAAACTGTTCTTCTCCAGTCTTAGCTTCTTTAAATTCTTTTAAAATAACTTTTCCTTCTTCTTGAAAAGCTTCAATAGTAACTCTTTCATATGGAAGAGTATTTAACTTAAAGTTATTATTCTCCATATACTACCTCCTAAAATTTAAATTTTTTAGCAAAAAACTTTAACATTATAGTATATATTATATGTTAATATTATTATAAATTCAATTATTTGTTTCTAATGTTATGAAATTTAAATCAAAATATAATATATATTATGATATTTTTACTAAATATATTTAATAACAACATCAAAAACAACTATATTTCTTACTTCAAATATTACTTGTATTCTTATTTATAAAAATATGTATAAATTCGACATATTTATTTATCTTTTAACCCTTGTATTTATTAATAGAAGACAGAGGAAATTCTTATTTTATCTCTCTTCTACTAATATTATAAAGTAATCTTATATATGAAAAATAAACTCCTTTTCAAACATGGAAGGCTGATTTGTTTCCTACTACAACCCTGAAGACTTAAGTCTTGACGCAGTATCATAGGTAAAAATACCCTTAAATACTTTTGTTCGGAGTATATTTTTTAAAAATATTTATTTTTGTCCTTTATAATAATATCTATACTTTTCATCTTGATTAAAAAAGTCTGAATAATCTAACTGAACCTCCCACGACTGAAGTCGCAGGGTTCTTGGTCGATAGCACTAATGTGCTAAGCAAACCCAAGCTATCCCCGTAGTTCCTACGGTTCTTATATATATTATCTATTTATATAGTTATATTTCTTAATCCTTCGTTTAATATATTTATCGCTGCATTTATATCTCTATTATGTTTTGCATTACATTTAGGACAAATCCACTCTCTAATATTTAAATCTTTTACTTCCTCATTTTTATATCCACATTTGTTGCATAATTGTGAACTTGCAAAAAATTTATCTA
>NZ_FPBY01000060.1 GCF_900116755.1 Clostridium sp. DSM 8431 | reverse complement strand
AATTATGCAGCTCATGTGGCTCTATTAAAAAAGACTTGAAGCTTAAAGATAGAATATATAAATGTTCTTGCGGTTTAAATATAAATAGAGACTATAATGCAAGTATTAATCTTAGTAGATACGAATTAGCAAGTTAATCACTATCAAGATATTGCTGATATGTAGGGTGCGTTGTACCCGAATTTACGCCTTTGGACTGTTATATCAAATGAGAGTAGTATATGAATTTATTCATTACAAAATCAGACAGGTTGAATAAGGAATTAAACATGCTTTATAAAGTTTTATAAGGTTTTGGCAACGGAATACAAATGAGATTAAGAAAAAAATGGTGGGCTAGACCTGAACTTGAGGCAAGTGATGTATTTGTTAATGAACCAAGAGAGTTAAAGGGAAAATGGAGTGAAGAGTTTGGAAATAGCAAGCCTATCCATTTAGAACTTGGATGCGGAAGAGGAGGATTTTTAACTCAAAATTGCTTAAAGCATCCAAATATTAATCATATTGCAGTAGATTTAAAAGACGAAGTACTTGTATATGCATTAAGAAAGGTACAAGATGAAAGTCATGAAAAAATAGAGAACGCAAGAATAGTAGCTCTTAACATTAACTTTATTGCAGAGCTATTTGATAAAGATGAAGTTGAAAAGATATATATAAACTTCTGTAATCCATGGCCAAAGGATAGACATAATAAAAGAAGACTTACACATACAAGATTTTTAAATGAGTATAAAAAGTTTTTAAAGCCAGGATCTGAAATTTGGTTTAAAACTGATGACACTGATCTTTTCAATGATTCTCAAGAATATTTTAAAGAATGTGGTTTTGAATTAGAATTTGTAACATATGATCTGCACAATTCTGATTTTAAAGAAAATTTAATGACAGAATATGAAACTAAGTTTACTAATTTAGGCATGAAGACAATGTTCTTAATTGCAAGATTAAAAGCTTAAATATAAATAAAACTCCCTATTTATAGGGAATTTTATTTATATTTATAATTAAGTTCCTATCATATATTTCTTTAAATTTTCTTATGCATTTTCTTGCTTCTGTAATTTCAAGAGTAATGTCCTTGTCTGCTATTATATCTAGGATTACAGAGTTTTCTGTTATTTCTAAATCTATATCCTTAACTGAGCTATTCATAGATATATCAAGACTTTCTGCAATTCTTAATAGAATACTTATTTTATTTATTACCATAGTATCATATTTATTTGCAAAGGGTGCGTATTCTCCAAAAGAGAAATTATAATTGTCTCTATTTCTATGAGAAGCAGCTATAGAAGCACTTAAAAATAACTCTTTATGAGTAAGGCCATTTATATATGAACTTAATATTAAATAAAATGAATGCTTGTGATGGTTATAATAATTTATACTAATTCCAGCGTCGTGCAGAAGAGAGGCTGTTTTTATAACTTTTTCATAACTGCTATTTAATCTATGAAGGGGCTGTAGCTTATTAAATAGTAGCAAAGTTAAATCATAAATGTGCTTAGCATGTTTTTTGTTAATATTAAGATTGTTAATCATACCATAAAGACTATAATCAAGAATATCTTCAATATGATCATAGTTATTATCTATATATTCAAAGATGATACTGTCATTTATATTACGATTAGATATAGTAATAGTTGAAGCCTTAAAATAGTCTATAATTTCGTAAATAATAGCAGCTCCTCCTACAATAGTGGATGCTAAGTGAGAAGACATACCTTCTAATCTATTTCTTTGCACATGGCTTTTAGATTTTACAATATTAAATATATCTATTAAGCTTACATCAGAAGTAATGTAATTATGAGCTATAGTTAAAGGTAGATTTTTTTTGTATCTATCTATTCTATTTAGGCATTGTATGGTATCACCAATAAAGTAAACAGAATCGTATTTCATAGTTTTAAAAGCTTTTAATTTTAGAAGCTCTTTATGAATGTGGGTAAGGGCACTACTTAGATTTTCTTTAGAAGCCCTATCCTGCAGATTATATGTATAAGATATATTAATACTACCTATAGGAAGGGTCATTGAGTTAATTATTTTTTTGTTACTAATCATGCAAAAGTTAGTAGAATATCCAGCTGTCTCAATAACTAAAGCAGACTTATAGTATATACTATTACTTAAATTAAGATAATCATAATATGCTTCATCCTTATTAGAAAGATATTTTAAATTAGAATTTAGGTTTTTTATAAATAAATTAGATAGTGCATCTTTATTTGAAATATCATTGTAAATGCTTGTTGCCATTGAAATAACTTCATCAGAATTAAAGTTAGAAGATACTAAACTATAGCTATTTAAAATATTATCTATCTCTAGTAATATCTTTTCAGAAAGAAATTTATGATGAAGGAATATCTCGCTTGTTGATATAGGTGTAATAATTTCATCTATTATCTTAAAATAGCCATCATAATTAATTTTAGCAGTTAATATTTTAATAGAGCTACTTTCAAGGGTAACAACAGAAAGCCTTTTCATAAATATAAATATCTCCTTTTTGATTTAGTGTACATTCATTATATTAGATAAATGATTTTTTTATGTTATATTGTATACTTTTTCTTATTGACACGAAAAGTTTTTTGTATGTATAATAGAATAATGAATTTAATAAGTGATTCGAAGAAGAGGAAAGTAAAATTATCTTAATCTAAAGCGAGCAGGGGACGGTGGAAGCCTTGTGACAATGGGATATTTTGAAGAGAGCCTTGGAGAAGCTGTTTTCAGCCGCAGAAAAGAATACTTCTGCGTTAAAATATTAAGTGGCATTATACTGCAATTAGAGTGGTACCGCGGATTATACTCCGTCTCTTATTTTTAAGAGACGGTTTTTTAATGCATAGGAAAATATAAAATTTTTTTGATGTTAAACACTGATTTTGCCTGGCTTTCTCATATGGAAGTTGTCAAATGCATTAAAAAATAATTGTAGGCCGCAAAAGAACCTAAAAGCAAAATAATTAAATTGTATTTTAATATGAAATTATTTTACTTTTAGAACCTTTTGCATGGCAAAACAAAGCTGCTTACTGCGCTGAAAAGCGTGGCGTCAGCCACTTTGTTCTTTTATTAGTAAATTATACCTATAAAATAAGTATTAATATATTGTTTAAGGTAAAAAATTAAGGAGGATTTTTTTATGGATTATAAAAAGAAGATAGCAGAACTTATTGGAAGTTTTGTAGATTTAGATGTGGAAAAAATAGAACAATTAATAGAAATTCCACCAAAAGCAGAAATGGGAGATTACGCTTTTCCATGTTTCCAACTTGCTAAATCTATGAGAAAAGCACCAAATATGATAGCTGAAGAGCTAAAGGATAAGATGGATAAAGATGGTTTTGAAAAGATAGAAAACCTTGGACCATACTTAAATTTCTTTGTAGATAAAGGAAACTTTAATAAGAATACAATAGAAAAGGTATTAACTGAAGGAGATAACTATGGTTCTTCAAATATAGGAGATGGGAAGACTGTATGTTTAGACTACTCTTCACCTAATATAGCTAAGCCATTCCACGTTGGACACCTTTTCTCAACTGCAATAGGTAATTCTTTAAGTAAGATGTTTAAAAAAGAAGGATATGAAACTGTAAGCATTAACCACTTAGGTGACTGGGGAACTCAGTTTGGTAAACTTATTTCAGCTTATCATAGATGGATAGATGAAGAAGCTTTAGAAGCAGATCCAATAAAAGAACTTTTAAGAATATACGTTAAATTCCATGAAGAAGCAGAAAAAGATCCTTCTCTTGAAGATGAAGGTAGAGCATACTTTAAGAAGTTAGAAGATGGAGATCCAGAATGTGAAGCTTTATGGAAGAGATTTAGAGACTTAAGCTTAAAAGAATTTGAAAGAGTTTATAATAACTTAGGAGTAGAATTTGATTCATATAATGGTGAAGCATTCTACAACGATAAGATGGATGTTGCTATAGATCTTTTAAGAGAAAAAGGTCTTTTAGTAGAAAGTAATGGAGCACAAGTTGTAATGCTTGATGATTATAATATGCCTCCTTGTATAGTATTAAAAGCAGATGGTGCTTCTATTTATGCAACAAGAGACTTAGCTGCTGCTATGTATAGAAAGAAAACTTATAACTTCTATAAGAACATATATGTTGTTGGTCTTGCACAAGCACTTCACTTTAAACAAATATTCAAGACTTTAGAACTTGCAGGACAAGATTGGGCTAAAGATTGCGAATTCGTAGGATTTGGATTAGTTAAATTTGCAGATAGAAAGCTATCTACAAGACATGGAGAAGTTATTCTTCTTGATGACTTATTAAATCAATCAGTTAAAACAGTTCTTGAAACTATTAACGAAAAGAACCCAGAGCTTGAAAATAAAGAAAAAGTAGCTAAGAAGGTTGGTATAGGTGCTGTAATATTCACTTACCTTAAGAATTCAAGAGAAAAAGATATAGTATTTGACTGGAAGGAAATGCTTTCATTTGATGGTGAAACAGGTCCATATGTTCAATACTCATATGCAAGAGCTAAGAGTATATTAAGAAAAGCTGGAGAACTTAAAGAAGATGTAAACTATGGATTATTAACTTCAAAAGAAGAATTTGAATTAGTTAAGACTTTAGAAAACTTTAAGAAGTATATACATCTTGCGTTAGAAAAATTAGAACCTTCAGTATTAACAAGATATGTTATTGAAGTAGCTAAAGGATTTAATAAGTTCTACAATGCTCACTCAGTATTAAATCTTGAAGATGAAGAATTAAAGCAAGCAAGATTAAAACTAGTTGAAGCTACATGCCAAGTAATAAAGAACGGATTAGAATTATTAGGTATAGACGTAGTAGAAAAGATGTAATTTTATAGTGTAAAAAGATGTTCAGAGAAAGGCTTTTTCTCTGACATCTTTTTTATTCATTGGAAAAAACAAAGATTATTTTTTAAAAAATATAATATTATAATAAATATGATATAATTAAAAGGTTAGAAGGGTGGTGGAAATGTGTTAATAGATAGAAATATAAAATATAGAGATATACTTATACTTGCAATTATCGCGTTAATTAGCTATAAATTAATAGATAACTATCAGTATATATTTAGCTCAATAAAGAATTTATATTCAATTGTTACTCCATTTGTATATGCGCTTATATTTGCTTATATATTAAATCCTATTATGAAGTTTTTTGAGAAAAAATTCAAATTAAAAAGAGGGCTTGCTATTGGATTAACTTACTTAGTTATTATTGGAGTTATAGCATTAATTGCAGTTTTTGTTATACCAAATTTAGTTGATAGTATTATAACAATGATAGCAGAAGTTCCATCTTATATGAATACAGCTCAAGATTTTATTGATAAGGTACTGGAAAATAAAGATATATATAGTGTAGTTCAAGATGCAGGCCTTACAGAGCATCTTTCAGCAATTACATCTAAAACTGGTACTTATATTGTAAGTGGTCTTGAAAGTTCAGTATCGTCCATAGTTGTTTTAACTACAAATGTAGTAAAAATATTATTAGGTTTCTTAATTGCTATATATATTCTTCTTGATAAGGAAAGTTTAATAAGAAATGCAAAATTAATTATATGTATGATATTTAAGCAAGAAAGAGGAGAAAAAATAATAAGCTGGATTAAGATATACAACAAAATGATAGGAACTTATGTTGGAACAAAAGCTTTAGATTCTTTAATAATTGGTATAATAGCTCTTGTGGGGCTTATTATAATGAGAGCACCTTACTCAATAATTTTAGCTATAGTTGTAGGCTTTACTAATATGATACCTTATTTTGGACCTTTAGTTGGAATAGTTGTTTCAGCAACTGTTGCACTTTTTGTTAAACCAAGCCTAGTAATTATAATTGTAATCTTCTTGTTAATATTACAACAGTTTGATGCTTGGTACTTAGAAGCTAAGTTAGTAGGTAAGAAGGTAGGAGTAAAACCATTATTAATAATGGTAGCTGTTTTAGTTGGGGGAGGTTTACTTGGACCTGTAGGAATGATTTTAGGTTCCCCTACAATAGCAACAATTAAGCTTGCTTATGACAAGATAGTTGAAAATTATAAAAATAAAATTTCTAATAACAAAAATGCGGATTTAAAATAAATCCGCATTTTTGTTAAAGCTGATATAACAGAAATTTTAATGAATAATAACTTTAAACTTCTTCTGATTTTGCAGCTTCTTCCATTAGTTCAATATCATCATTTTCAACTTCATTATCTTCCTCATAAATGAATTGTTTCCAATTAACAAAGATATGATAAAGATTAATAACATCCTGTTCATTATAAAGCAGAATATTTTCAAGCTTTTCTTTTGGCATTCTTGAGACATAATCCTTATCCTTCATAACTTTATGAAAGGTCTTAGCAAGATTAGAGCCACTTATAACTTCACTTTCTCTTATTATTCCAAATTCCTTTTCTAAATTTTTTAGTCCTATAGATTTAGATTTACATCTTTCATATTCTTTTTGAATATCAATAGAAGCAAATTGAGATTTAAAATCATAATTTATGTTATATTTATCAAATAGATAGTTTATAACAGTGAAGTCATTATTTCCTGAAAAAGTTACAATGGCTTTTTTGCCAGAGTTTTTCATTCTAATAAAGTATTTCTTTGCTAAGTATAGGATATCAATGGATTCATTTCTATTTTCAATCATATATTGTGTAACTTTTAATTCTTTGGAAGTTATATCATATATGCAGGCACCAAAAACGCCAATACACTTAGGCTTTTTATAAACATAGTGTTCAAGATCAAAAAATATAAGATCTTTTGGAGAATAATTCATGTCATCATGAGAAATTTTAAATTCATCAGAAAAATCATCTACTTTAATGATATTTTCTCTAATTATCATAATATCACTCATTTCTATACTTGTTATCTTAGTGAAACAGTATCCTTATTCTTATGTATAATTTAAATATTCTTATATTATACCATTTATTAGATTAATAATATATATAAATATTAAGAGGTAATGATATTTATGATTAATTGATTATTAATATTATGGATATATTGACTGTGGATAATTTTAGTGATATTATATAATAGTTGAAAATAATATTCAATACGAGGTGGTTTGATGAGTCTAAATGATTTAAGAATTGGTGAAAGTGCAATAATAAAATCAGTTGCAGGAGATCAAAAATTAACCAAAAGGTTATTTGCTCTTGGATGTATTGAAGGAACTCCTGTCAAATTAAAAAGAGTGGCGCCTTTAGGAGACCCTATTATAATTAATGTAAGAGGGTTTGATTTAGCTATAAGGAAAAAAGATGCAGATAATATATTTTTACATAATTAGGGGAGGTCTTAAATGATAACTATAGCATTACTAGGAAACCCAAATGTAGGAAAGACAACGTTATTTAATGAACTTACAGGATCAAAACAGTATGTAGGAAATTGGCCTGGAGTTACAGTAGATAAGAAAGAAGGTTTCTTTGAGGATATAAAAATTGTAGATCTTCCAGGAATTTATGCTATGGATACTTTTTCTAATGAAGAGAAAGTAGCTAAAAGCTTCATAGAAGAGGACGAGGTTAGTTTTATTTTAAACATAGTAGATGCTTCTAATCTTGAAAGAAACTTATACTTAACAACTGAGCTTAAAAAATTTAATAAGCCTATAGTAATGGCTTTAAATATGGTAGATGTTTTAGAGTCAAAAGGTATCAAAATTGATTATAAAAAACTTGAGGAGATATTTGATGTAACTATAGTTCCAATATCAGCAGCTAAAAAAGAAGGAATAGATAAACTAAAAGAAGTTTTAAAAGGAAAAGATTTTAAAAAGGTTAATGATTCTGAAAAATTTAGGTTTGATAATGAAAAGGAAGCCTATACTTTTATTGAAAATACTTTAGAAAAATGCCTTAAGAAAAACAAAGATAATAGAGAATCTATGACAGAAAAGATGGACAAGATTTTATTAAATCCATATTTAGCATATCCTATATTTATACTTATGATGGCTTTAACCTTTGAAATAACATTTTCCTGGGTTGGTCAGCCTTTATCAGATTTGTTAGATGGATTTTTAAATGATTCTTTTATGCCATGGGTTTCAGAGCTTTTAAGTAATTCCTCACCATGGTTTCAGTCTTTAATTGTAGATGGAATTATAGCAGGTGTTGGAGGAATACTTGTATTACTTCCAGTAATTCTTTCACTATTTATATGTATAACTATTTTAGAAGACAGTGGATATATGGCGAGAGTTGCTTTTTTAATGGATAAGCTTATGAGAAAGATGGGGCTTTCTGGAAAAGCTTTTATACCAATGATGGTTGGTTTTGGTTGTTCAGTTCCTGCTATAATGAATGCAAGAACTTTAGAAAGTGAAAAGGATAGAAAATTAGCAGCATTATTAGTACCATTAATGTCATGCAATGCTAGACTTCCAGTTTATACTGTATTTGCAGCAGTATTCTTTCAGTCTCATCAGGGGTTAGTTGTAGCTTCACTATATTTATTAGGAATAGTAATGGCATTTTTAATAGGAATATTATTTAAGAATACTTTATTAAAAAAAGATGAAGAACCATTCATAATAGAATTGCCAGAATATAAAGTGCCTCGACTTAAGTCAGTAGCTGATCAAACTTATGATAAGGCTAAGGGCTTTATTAAGAAGGCGGGGACTATAATATTTGCTATGAGTGTAGTAATATGGTTCTTATCAAATTTCAACTTTAATGGAATGGTTGAAAATGTTAATGAAAGTATGTTAGCTTCTATAGGAAGCTATATAGCACCAATTTTTAAACCATTAGGTTTTGGAACATGGCAGGCAGCAGTATCATTATTATCAGGCCTTCTTGCTAAAGAATCAGTTTTAGCATCTATGGAAATAATATACGCTGGAGACTTATTTGAAGTACTTCCACTTCATTTTGGAGCTATATCAGCTTATGCATTTTTAGTATTTATACTATTATATACTCCATGCATATCTACAATAGGAACAATGAAAAAAGAATATGGAAGTAAGATGACTGTATTTTCAGTTACCTACCAGCTTGTGCTAGCGTGGGTAGTATCATTTTTAGTTTACAATATAGGAAGTTTAATATTTTAAGGAAGGTGATAAGCTTTGGAAATTATTATTACCATAGCTATAGTACTTTTAGCAGTATTTATAATATTTAAAAATATTAAAAAGTCATCAAAGGGAGAATGTAATTGTGGACATTGTTCAAAAAGTTGCCCTGCAAGAAAGGAAAAAGAAGATGCATCTAAATGATTAGGTGCATCTTCTTTTTTAAATTATAATACTATTATTTTATTTCCATCACTGATAATTCTTATACTGCCATCTTTATCAGTACGATAAGTCTTTACATTATACTTTTTTAAAAGCTTTAGTACTTTTTCATGAGGGTGGCCATAAGGATTGTCCTTTCCACAGGATATAATTCCTATTGAAGGAGAAACGGCTTTTAAAAAGGCCTCTGAAGTAGATGAATCTGAACCATGATGTCCTAATTTTAACACATTAGCTTTTATGTTTTGATTTTTTCCTAATATATTCTGTTCAACTTCCTTTTCAGCATCACCAGTTAATAAGAAGGAAGTATTTTTATATTTTATAAGAAAAACTACTGATGAATTATTTAAGTTATCTTTATAGAGAGAAGAATTTTCTGAAGGAGATAAGACTTTAATACTTATATCTTTGCCTAAATTAATTGGAGGTACACCTTCTTTTAAAATATTAATTTTTAATTTTTTATTTTTTAGCTCATCAATCATGTTTTCGTATATTTTCCCTGTGCTTTGAATCTTTGGTGAATAGAATGAATTAATAGAATATCTTTTTATTATGTAGGATAAACTTCCTATATGATCATCATGGGGGTGAGTTGCAATTAAGTAATCTATTTTTTTAACATTATAGCTATTTAAATAATTAATTAAGGTTGAAGCGGAATCTTTTGGCCCTGAATCAATTAATAGTGTTTTATTATTAACGTGAATAAGTATAGAATCTCCTTGACCTACATCAATAAAATGTATTTCAAATTTGTCTTCAGAAAAAGATTTATTTTTTAAGATATTACATGAACATAGTGATAGTAATAAGAGTATTATAATAAGTATCTTACTGAAGACTTTTTTTGACATAAATAATAAATTCCTTCCTTTAATTATTTTTTTTGCATAAATAAATTTATTTATAAATATTAACCTTATGAAATGAATTTATTCAGTCTAAATAGATTAAAATGAAATTTTTTAGTAATGAAATAAATAATTTTAAATCTGGTAAATTATAGTTTTAGCAATAAAGAGGTAAAAATGAAAGATAAAAAATTTTTCTTAAATAATACTAATCCTTCATTTTTTGAATGTGACTTTCAATGGTACCGTTTACATTTGGATTTTATAAAAGAAAAGAGCGAAAAATGCAGATTTCAATATTTAAAAGTTGCAAAAATTGTGGTATAATAAAAGTATTGGTGTAAAGTCGAAGTAAGGTATAGCTTACAAAGTTAAACATTAAGGGGCAAAATAATGAGAAAAGAATTCTCAATAAGTAACGATAAGATTATTATTAATTTTACAGCAAAGTATTGTACAACATTTGAAAGTCTGCTTGAAAGTGAAGGATTTAGAAGAATTTTAGATGTATATTTAAAGCAGTCTAATAAGAAAAAGACTTCAACTTATAAGTTTTTAAATAGAACTATGGATGAAAAAGATATAGCAGGCAAGAGAAAAGAATTAATAAAAGTATTTAAGTTATTAACTGTAATGTCAGCAAGTGAAATAGCAGAAGCTAACCCTAAGTATAAAGGGTTATTATCTGAACAGGATAATTTTATTGCAGTAATAGAGGATTTATATTTATTCTGGAGAAAGCTTGAAAGATACACTTTAATAAATAGTGGTAACAATGTAGGTCAAGGTTTGGCATCAGTAAACTTTATAGAAGCTAATGAAAGCTTTACTAATTTAATCTTGAAATTATATAGAAAAATAGAGAATAATGTAATTGGAGTGGCACCAAAGGTGTTTAGACAAATATCAGCTGGGGGAAATGCTTCCTTAATGATAAATAAACTATTATGGCCAATACCAAGAGGTTACGAAGTTTTAGAAGATATACCATTTATAGATTCTATAATGTTAGAAACACCGTTTATTACATATCCTAAGAAGAATACAAGAGATGGAATATTTTCTGAAGTTAAAGAAAATCCATTAACAGATGCTCATTTAAATAAGGATCATTGGTTCTGTTATCCAGCAAAGGTTGGAGAACTTTTAGCTTATATCTATTTCCATAGAGATTATATGGAACATGGAATTACATTATGTAACCTTTTTGAAATGGCTAGAAAAGAAGAGTGTAGAGGTAGAAAGCCTGATATGGTATTCTTATTTGGAGCTACAGAAGATCATAGTGATGAAGAATTTAAGACAATATTCTATGATGATGTTGAAAATGATATAATGCTTGGATATATCACTCATTCAGATTTAATTGATTACTTTGGCTATATGAAGAAAATGACATTAACTCTTCATAATTTAATAATGATTAAAAAAGGATATTTACCAATACATGGTGCAATGGTGCATTTAACCCTTAAGAGTGGAAAAACTGCTAATGTAGTAATTATGGGAGATAGTGGAGCAGGTAAATCAGAAAGCTTAGAAGCTTTCAGATCTTTAAGTGAAGATTATATATCTGACATGGATACAATATTTGATGATATGGGAGTATTTAAGTATGAGGATGGAAATATAGTAGCATATGGAACTGAAATAGGTGCTTTTGTAAGACTTGATGACCTTGATCAGGGATATGCATTTAAGGAAATGGATAGAAGTATATTTATGAATCCAGATAAAACTAATGCTAGACTTGTTATGCCAGTGGCTCCTTATCATGTAATAACAAAAGGACACAAGGTTGATTTATTCTATTATGCAAATAATTATACTGGCGTTGAAGAAGGCGGAAAATACCTTGAATATTTTGAAAATGTAGAAGATGCAATTGAGGTATTTAAGAAGGGGGCAAGAATGGCTAAAGGAACTACTACTGAAAAAGGATTAGTCGATACATTCTTTGCAAATCCATTTGGACCAGTTCAAAAAGAAGAAGAGACAAATAAAATTATTGATAAGTATTATAAAGCAATGTTCAATGAAGCTAATGTTAAGGTTGGACAAATAAAAACTTGTCTAGGAGTAAGTGGCCAAGAGAAAAAAGGTCCAATTAATGCAGCTTTAGAATTATTTGAAGAAATCAAGAAATTATAAGTGATAGCCCAAATTTTATATGTTGGCACTTGGAACTTACTCAGTAAGCATTTGTGAGTCGAGTTTCCTATAAACTAAAAAAACTCTGCAGTTAAATTCTGCAGAGTTTTTACTTTTTCATTATAGTAGATATCTTTTCTTTTATATCAGAAAGTAAATTTGGAATATGTCCTTTATAAACTGGAGTAGAACTTAATAATGTATTATTATTGTTAAATTGAAGATGATACAAAACATTTTTTAAACTAACTAAAGAACTAAGAGTTTTTGCAAGATCTAAAATTAATAAAAATAATAATACAATAGAAATTGTTATTCTTAAATCCACAGGAAGAGCAGTTACTATTGATGCAATAAATGGATGTACTATTTTTAAAATTATTAAAGATACAGCTCCCCACATTATTGAAAAATGAAGGCATATTCTACCGTGTAAGTTAAATGGATCTTCTGTATAGTCCCAATATTTGGTTTTGAATAATTTTTCAAGAATAAAACCAGTAAAGTATTCAACAAAAGATGTTAAAAGTGTAGCAATTATAAGCATTATAAATATATTTGTGTGAAAATTATTTAAAATGCTTATTACAGCTAAAACACAAGCTCCATATATTGGACATAAAGGGCCATATAAAAAGCCTCTATTAATGAATTTTCTTTGATTTTTATATGCATAGACTATTTCACTACACCAGCCTAAAAAAGAATAAATTACATAGTATATTAATAGGTCATATATTTTAAAATCATTAATTAAATGGTTCATTACTAATAAGTGCATATATTCCTCCTCCTAATAATCATAGTATAATTATATAATAAAACATTAACAATATATTAAATATTAACTTAAAATTTCCTTAAGAATATAAATATAATTTCTTAATAAAAAAACCAATTCCTCAAACTGGAATTGGTTTTTTGATGCTTAATATTAGTCGTGAATATATTGCCTTTTTCCAAAGAATGACAAGCAATATAATCCTGAAAGTCCCACTAGGCCATATACAAGTCTGCTTAACATTGTCATGTTTCCAAAAAGAGCCGCAACTAAATTGAATTCAAAGAAACCAATTAATCCCCAGTTAATTGCGCCTATCAATACTAAAATAAAAGCTATACTATCTAAAATCTTCATAAAAATATACACTCCTTTCAAATATAGTATTTGTGGAATATATAAAAATATGTATATAGAATTCTATAAAGTTATATTTCTATCTATAGGTTGAGATAAAGAAATAAAGGTATATGTTCTTTGAATTCCTTCTATGTTATTTATTTTTTCAAGTAATACATTTTGTAAATCACTTATACTCTTTGATATTACTTTTGCAAACATTGAATAATCACCTGTTGTTAAATGTAATTCAACAACTTCGTCTATTTTTTTTAATTCATCTAAAACAGGATTGTAAGAAGATGCTTTGTCCACATAAATACCAACAAAACAACATACGTCATATCCTAATTTTTCAAGATCTAATAAGATTCTTGAACCTTTAATAATTCCTAAATCTTCCATTTTCTTCATTCTTACATGAATTGTACCACCACTTACGTGACAAATTCTTGCTATTTCAAGATAGGGAGTTCTACAATCCTTTATTAATAAGTCAAGAATTTGTAAGTCTAATTCATCTAATTGAAGAGTAACGTTTTCTGCCATACTATCACCTCTTTGAATGTCTGTATTTTTATTTTAGCAAATTTTCATATGATTTCAAATAAAAAAGTGATGAAATGAAAAAAAAGTAGTGAAATTTTAAGAAATTAATAAAAAATAAATACAAAAAAGTAATTTAGAGGAATATAAAGAATAAAAATCAAAGTCCTACTTGAAATAATTATTAAGATAAATTATATTATATGTATATTGAATTAGGAGGATTGGGCATGAACTTTTTATTATCATTAGTATGGTTTTTGGTAATGTTTGCAGTAACAATTTTATTAATAATGCTAGGTAAGAAATTTTTATTTTCTAAGATTGCAATAAATAAGTATATACCTTTAGCATTATCGGTCTTGGCACTTATTTGTCAAATTTTTATTAAGTCAAGTAATATGATTTTAAATGCAGGACTTACAATTATAATAATTTTATTTTTCGCATGGTATTTTGATATTAATCAAACTGGAGGACCTAAAAAGGGCCAAAAGAAAATAGTTATGAAGCCAAAGGCAAAACCAAATAGAATTAAAAATGAAAAGAAATAAAGAAATAATAAAAGCTCTTGCACTTAAAGGTTTGCAAGAGCTTTATTACTTTATATAAAAAGTTATTCTATAAATATAGGGGAACTTATAGCAATTCTATGATTATCCTGAAGAATTTTTATAACATACCAAGTTTCATTTTCCTGTCTTTCATGGCTATATAGATATTTTATATGATTTAAGTGTAAATCAGAAATTTTATTTATAATGTTACCTTTGTTTGTTATGATTTGAATTTCATTAATATTAGTATTAGGATCATCAGCAATTACTAGAAAATCTAGTTTTTTTGAATTATGAGGTAAAATAGCGCCCATATAAGTGTTATTTATTTTAAAGTTTAATTTTAAACTTCTAGATTCAGTTGAGTAAGTTCGTCTTCTTCTAAAGGCATCAATAATATTGTTTGCATTTAAGGAAGGAGCTATTATAGCAGTAAGATTATCGCTATCACCAAAATTAATTTTATGATTGTCTTGTCCATTTACAGCTCCAAGCTTCCAGCCTTTATCAAGCATTGAATAATAATATCTATCATGGCGTGTATACCTATTTGGAAAAGAACCATTTCCAACTTCAATTGAAGTAATTACTTTATTTAAAATTTCATCATATTCTAAATATAAAATTTCTTTATGAGGATGATTTAATATAATAATGGCATTTGGATTATTTAACATCCATAATATTAATGGTTTAGTGTTAGTTAATGTGCCAGTAAAAAATGTGCTTGAATTAATTATATTAAAATCACCATAAGGATTAGTTTTTGTTTCAAATCCTATTAGAGGAATAAAGTTATCATTTTTTTTCTTAAATTTATCACACATATATTTAGTTGTTGTCCATTTTGATACCTTTTTACCATCAATATAAAAGTTTTTAGCTATATATGAATTGTGATCAGTTATAGCTAGAAAGTTTAGATTTTTCTTTTTTGAATATTCATAAGCTTCTAAAGGTGTTCCACGTCCAGTAGAAAAAGCAGTATGGGCATGAGGAATACCATAATAATATTTTAAAGAAGCTTCTTTATTATTTTTACTCATTTTTTTAACCTCTAAAAATTACTTATTATATTTATAGTGCTTAAAGTGATAAAATAATGACAACAAACAATAGTAATGTTAAAATAAGTCCGTAGAGAAAAGAAGGATAAAAAAAGGCAGGAGATAAATAATGATATTTATTGGAGAATATAACAATTTAAAAGTTGATAGAAAAGTAGATTTTGGTTTCTATCTAGTAGATGATAGAAATAACGATGTACTATTACCAAACAATCTTTTAGAAGGCAAAGAAGTAAAAGAAGGGGATACTATAGAAGTATTTGTTTATAGAGATTCTAAGGATAGACCTATTGCAACGCTAAAGAAACCTTTAATTACAGTAGGAGAAGTGGCATACTTAGAAATTGTAGGTCAAAGTTCTTTTGGAGCTTTTGCTGATATGGGATTAGATAGAGATATATTTATTCCTTTAAAAGAACAAAAATTTAAGCTTTTAGTTGGAAAGAAATATTTACTTTATGCATATGTTGATAAAACAGGAAGACTTGCAGCTACTACATATGTTGATCATTACATAGATATTGGAGAAGGCTTTGAAGTAGGAGAGGAAGTTGAAGCTATTACTTATGGTAAAGGTGGAGAAAAGACTATAAGAGTTGCTATTGATGGAAAATATCAAGCAATAATATTAGGAAATGAACATTATAATGATATATATCCTGGAGATAAGTTTAAAGCTAGAATAAAGAAGATATATGATGATGGAGTTATAGGTATAACTACAAGAAAGAAAAGACTTGAAGCTAGAGACGTTATAAAGGAAGAAATTTTAGAGTATCTTAATACTCATGATGGTTTTATGCCATTTAATGATAAAACTCCTTCAGAACTTATTAAAGAAACTTTTGGTACATCAAAGAATTACTTCAAGATGACTTTAGGTGGACTTATGAAAGAAGGAAAGATACGACAAGATTCAGAAGGTACATATTTAATTAAATAAAATGTAGTATATATGGGTATAGTAAAAAATAGGCAGTTATTAAAGACTGCCTATTTTTTTACACCATACACCTTAAAATTTTAATTATTATCACTTGGTTCTGAAGAATCATCATTAAAAACAGAATTTGGCGTTATATATAATATACTTAATATAATTATGGAAAGTACTATCGTAATACAATAGTTTAATGAAAAACATACAGACAATGCAGAAAGAACTAATAAAGCTATTATTGTATATTCTGTAATCTGAATATGGTCTACAATCCAATCTTGAATCTTGTTCATTACCAATCCCTCCATTTTCTCTTTTGAACCTCTAACCCCTTGAACAAAAAATAGTATAACATAAATGGGGAAAATTTACAATAAGTGGAAAAGAAAAAATTGTTTTTGGTTAAAGGAACTGGGAGCACAAATGCTTACTGAGTAAGTTCCAGAGGGCCAACATATAAAATTTGGGCTGTCACTTAATTTTAAAAAGAAAAAAGGGTAGTTGACTTAAAATAAAAAAAGATGTATAGTATTCCTAAATAGGAACACTTTATAAGGGATGTGTAAATAATGGGAATTGAAGAGAGATTGATGAATTTTGGGCTTACAAGGCAGGAAGCAGTAATTTATTTATTATTATTTAGAGAAGGTCAGCTTAATGGATATGAGGCCTCAAAATTAACATCTATATCAAGATCCAATGCATATAATGCCTTAGCATCTTTAGTTGAAAAAGGTGCAGCTTATATTATTGAAGGTGATACTGTAAAATATACACCTGTACCAGTTGAAGAATTTTGCAATAATAAAATTGCAGAAATGAAAAATAATAAAGAAAAAATATTAGAAAGTGTACCTAAAAGGAGATGTGAAAGTAATGGTTATATAACTATTACTGGAGAAAAACATATAATGGATAAGTTTAGAAATATACTTATAAATGTAAAGTCTAGAATTTACTTATCTGTATATGAAGATATTTTAAAAAGATTTGAAGATGAATTATTAGATTTAATAAAAAGGGGAATTAAAGTTGTTATAATCACAGATTCAAAATTCAAATTAGAGGGGGCTATTATATATCATGCGCAAAATAAACCAGGACAAATTAGGCTTATAGCGGACTCTAAATATGTATTAACTGGAGAAATAAGTGACAAGGTTAATTCAACATGTCTTTATTCAAGTAATAATAATTTAGTGGAAATCTTCAAAGAATCTCTTACTAATGAAATTAAATTAATTAAGTTAAGGAAGGATGATTATTAAGATGATTAAAAAGCCATTTGTAACAAAAGAACAATTAGAAGAAATAATTAAGGAATATCCTACACCTTTTCATATTTATGATGAAAAAGGAATAAGAGAAAATGCTAGAAAAGTTAAAGAAGCTTTTGCTTGGAATAAAGGTTTTAAAGAATACTTTGCAGTTAAAGCAACACCAAATCCATATATAATGAAAATTCTTAAAGAAGAAGGATGTGGTATGGACTGTTCTTCAATGGCAGAGCTTGTTTTATCAGAAAAGTGTGGTATTACAGGAGATAACATTATGTTTTCATCTAATGATACGCCAGCAGAAGAATTTAAATATGCAAGAGATTTAGATGCTACTATCAATTTAGATGATATAACTCATATAGATTTTTTAAAGAAGGAAGCTGGAATTCCTAAGAAAATATCATGTAGATTCAATCCAGGTGGAAAATTTGAATTAGGTACAGATATTATGGATAACCCTGGTGATGCTAAATATGGTATGACTAGAAAGCAAATTGCTGAAGCTTTCATAAAACTTAAAGAATTAGGTGCTGAAGAATTTGGTATGCACTCATTTTTAGCAAGTAACACAGTATCTAATGATTATTACCCAACATTAGCTAAGCTATTATTTGAAGTGGCTGTTGAACTTAAGAGGGAAACTGGAGTACATATTGGCTTTATTAATCTATCAGGAGGAGTTGGAATTCCATACACTCCAGACAAGGAACCTAATGATATAATTAAAATAGGTGAAGGTGTAAGAAAAGCTTATGAAGAAATACTAGTACCAGCAGGTATGGGTGATGTAGCTATTTATACTGAAATGGGAAGATTTATGCTTGGACCTTATGGACACTTAGTAACTAAAGCTATACATGAAAAGCATATTTATAAGGAATATATAGGGGTAGATGCTTGTGCTGCTAATCTTATGAGACCTGCAATGTATGGAGCTTATCATCATATAACAGTTATGGGTAAAGAAGATGCACCTTGCGATCATGTTTATGATGTAACTGGTTCTTTATGTGAAAATAATGATAAGTTTGCAATAGATAGAAAGCTTCCAAAGATAGATATGGGTGACTTATTAGTTATTCATGATACAGGAGCTCATGGTTTTGCAATGGGTTATAACTATAATGGAAGATTAAAATCAGCTGAACTTTTACTTCAGGAAGATGGAAGCGTTAAGGAAATAAGAAGAGCTGAAACTTTAGATGATTATTTTGCTACATTAGATTTTAGCAGACTTTAATAAATGATTTAGAATTTAGAATGTAAAATGTAGAATGGAGGAAGAAATTCTAAGTTGCGAGCTCTTAGAATTTCTTTGGGATTATATATTTTAATTACAAATTTTTTTGAGCTGAACTTTATGTTCAGCTTTTTTAATGCATAAGAAAATATAAAAATTTTTTGATGTTAAACACTGATTTTGACTGGCTTTCTCATATGGAAGTTGTCAAATGCATTAAAAAATAATTGTAGGCCGCAAAAGAAAGTTGCTTCCTGCGCTGAAAAGCGTGGCGTCAGCCACTTTGTTCACGTATAGGTAAAATTTAAACAATATAAATTTATTAGGTATTTTTTTAATCTTTTTTATTAGAAGAGGATTGTAAATTTAAAGTTGAATTAGGAAGAAGAGTTTTAGATAAATATCACAAAAAGTGAAACACTGGGTGGTATAGAATTTGAGTGATGGAAAAAGTGTAGGAACCCTTGATATTCGAGGGTTCTCATTTTTGTGCGCCCAGCATGGGCGTGCACTCAATGTCGTCAACTTAGTAGATTAATGCAGATGAAAGTGCTTTAAAACCATATTATTTTTTATAGCTATTTAAAATCCCCTTAAAAAATGGTACACTAAATAAATCCACTGGTAAAAGTGAATTTTAAA
>NZ_FPBY01000072.1 GCF_900116755.1 Clostridium sp. DSM 8431 | reverse complement strand
GATAGTCTGCCCTTTTTTAGGTCATATTATTAGTAGTTATCCTAATTTTACTATTTTTAATTCTCTAATCTATATTCAATTTTTTAAAGATCAATTATGCTCATCTCTATTTTGTATCCTATAATAGTATTCAAAGATACGCAAAATAGTATTCAAAGATACACAAAAGACATATTAGTGAGGTGATATCATTAATAAACATCTAAAGGTTATTAGACAAATCTATAAATCTCTATTTCTGAAGTTTGTTATTTTTTAGTACACTTTTCTAAGGTTTTATAATATTTTTGTAACTGTTACTTAACCCCCCATTTTTAATATATTTTATTATAACATTTTTTGCAATTAAATGTCTATAAAGTGATTTTAGAGTAATTTCTATAGCTTTTTCCAAGTAATTTATAAAATAATGGCATAACTGATAGAGATTCTAATAGCATTGAATAGATTATAATTGTTTGGCAAATTGAATTATTTATAAAATGGCAAATTATAAATAGTATTATTGCACTAATTAAAGATATAATTTTTAATGATTTTCTTAAGCTTTTACTAATCAAAGGTCTTTCAGCAGTATCAGCAGGAGCATAAAGCATTAAAATAATAATGGATATTAAAAAAAATAAAAATAATAGCTTATTATTTAAAGGATGAAAAATACTGGTATAAACGTTTCCAATAAAGAGAATAAAATTCATGATTATACATTGGAAAGTAGAATTAGCATGTACACCACATGCAAAAGTTCTTAAAAATGCAAAAGAACATAATGCTAATAATGTATATTTAAAAATTCCTAAAAGGTAAGCTGTAACAAATAAAATAACAATTTTAAAAAAGTTTGACACAATTACTTTAATTCCATAATCAATTATTTCTAAATCTTCTTCAGATGTTGATAGAGTATTTCTTATAAATGAAATAGTCTTTTTCGAAATCTTATCTGTTAATATCAATTTAAAACCTCCTAAATATATTACTACATTACATATTTTACTATATAATAAAAATAAAAGAAATACCTAAATGAAAAATAAGGTGGGATAATGTATGATAAAAGATTTATTAATTTTTTTATGCAGTATTATAGCATATGTTTTTTTAATTTTTGTGCCTATATACATTTATATTAAAAAGAAGAAAAGTAATGATGTTTTTTATTATCTAAGGCTTAAAAAAAATTGGAGAGGAGGAATTCTTTTAGGAATCATAATAAGTGCTTTTTATATGACTATTTTAGTTATTACAGGAAAATATAATAATAGTTTGAATTTAGATTTTAATATAGGAATAAGATGGGCTACAGGGTTATTAGTTGGAGTTTTAGAAGAGATACCTTTTAGAGGATTTTTATTAAGGCTATTTGAAGAAAAGTTTCCTTTTATAAAATCAAATTTATTTGTCACTTTATTATTTGTATTAATGCATTTTCCAACATGGATCTTAAATGGCACTAATATTTTTGAAGCTATTATTAAGATTGGAATTGTAAGCTTTGCTTTTGGATATCTTACAAAGGAATACGATTCTTTATGGCCAGCTATAATATGTCATTCAGTATTTAATTTAAGTATATGGATGGGTTTAGCATAAACTAATAATTTTATTTTTTACGACTATAGAAGGAAGTTTTACGCACAAAGCGTTTACTCATGTAATACAAAAATGTAATATAATACCATAAATTAGTCGAGGAGGGAGAATAATGGTATTAAAAAAGAAATCATTTTTGTCAGCAATAGCTATAGCAGCTGCAATGTTTTGTAGTTCATCAGTATGTGCTTTTGCTGATACCAATAATGATGATTATTTACACACAGATGGAAGTAAAATATTAGATGAAAATGGTGCAGAAGTAAGATTAACTGGTGTTGCTTGGTTTGGATATGAAACTCCAGAAGCTGTTTTTCATGGATTATGGTCAAGTAGTTATGAGCAAATGATTAATACTGTTGCTAATAGAGGATTTAATATTATAAGAATACCTTTATCAGTTGCTACAGTAACTAAGTGGAGAAATGGAGAAATAACAGAAGCTAGATCTGTAGATGTTAATACTTATCCAGAGCTTAAGGGACTTGGTGGAGAACAGATATTAGATAAGGCAATTAATTATTGCAAGGAAAAAGGTGTAAAGGTTATGCTTGATATGCATAGAGTTTATACTGGTGACCAAAGTTTTGTATGGCATGATAGGGGATATACAACTGAAGATTTTGAAGAGGCTTGGAGATATTTAGCTAAGAAATATAAAGATGATGATACTGTTATTGCAGCTGACCTTTTCAATGAGCCACATGGTAAGGCATATAGAGCAGAAACTCATGCTTCATGGGATGAATCAGAAGATGAAAATAACTGGAAGTATGAAGCTGAGAAGGTTGGTAATATAATATTAGATGAAAATCCTAATCTTTTATTAATGGTAGAAGGTGTTGAAACTTATCCAAGAGAAGGACATTCTTATGGTGATTCTGGTGAACATAGTTACTATGGAGGATGGTGGGGTGGAAACCTTATGGGGGTAAAAGAACATCCTATTGACCTTGGAAACTCTGAAAGAAATAATAAGGTAGTTTATGCACCACATGATTATGGCCCAGGTGTATCAAGTCAAAGCTGGTTTGAAAAAGATTTTACAGTTGAAACTTTAAAAGATGATATATGGAGAGATAGCTGGTTATATATTAAAGAAGATAATATTGCACCTATTCTTATTGGTGAATGGGGTGGAAGATTAGATGGAGGCAAGAATCAAAGATGGCTTGAATGCATGGCTAAGTTAATTAAAGATGAAAATTTAAACCATACATTCTGGTGCTTAAATCCAAACTCTGGAGATACTGGTGGAGTATATAAGGATGATTTAAGAACTGTTGATGAAGAAAAATATACTTTAATAAAACCAACATTATGGCAAAATGAAGATGGTGTATTTATTGGACTTGATCATGAAGTTAATTTAGGGGCAAATGGAACTCATGTAACTAGCGTACCACAGCCTCCTAAAGTTAAGTTTGGAGATGTAAATAATGATGGTGATGTAGATTTAAGCGATTATACACTACTTAGAAAATATTTAAACAGCCAAGATGGGAATGTTAAAATTAATATAGAAACATCTGATGTTAATGAAGATGGAAATATTAATTTCTTTGATTTAGTTGCACTTAAATCTTTAATTTAATATGGTGTATCTTAATTGACAAAGTGGAAGTAATGATATATTATGTTTTTATAAATTAATATGTTATTACTGTGAAAAAGAGGAGTAAAAATTTTGAGGCATTATAAGAGAGAGGGAAAAGGTGAAAGCCCTTATGCTGAAAATTTTGAAGGTAGCTTTTGAGTTTCTTCAGTGAAATTTATATAGTAGCTGAAGACGGTTTTCTAGCCGTTATTAAATAAAGAGCCTATTATATCTATAGTAGGAATAAAGGTGGTACCGCGAGTCTTCGTCCTTTAAGGATGAAGACTCTTTTTTAATGCATAGGAAAATATAAAATTTTTTTGATGTTAAACACTGATTTTGCCTGGCTTTCTCATATGGAAGTTGTCAAATGCATTAAAAAATAATTGTAGGCCGCAAAAGAACCTAAAAGCAAAATAATTAAATTGTATTTTAATATGAAATTATTTTACTTTTAGAACCTTTTGCATGGCAAAACAAAGCTGCTTCCTGCGCTGAAAAGCGTGGCGTCAGCCACTTTGTTCTGTAATAAATAATAATCTGAAAGGAAGGTAATTATGGAAGAGAATAAGAATTTATCTACTACATATGATCCGAAAGAATTTGAGGAAAGAATCTATAAAACTTGGGAAGAAAAGAAGTATTTTACTCCAGTTGTTGATAAGAGTAAAAAACCATATTCAATAGTTATGCCACCACCAAATATAACTGGTAAACTTCACTTAGGTCACGCACTTGATAATACCTTACAAGATATGCTTATAAGATTTAAGAGAATGCAAGGATACTGCACTTTATGGGTTCCAGGTGAAGACCATGCATCTATTGCAACAGAAGTTAAGGTTGCAAATGAGCTTGCTAAAAAAGGCTTAGATAAGAAAGAAATGGGAAGAGAAGCTTTCTTAAAAGAAGTTTGGAATTGGACAGAAGAATATAGAGAAAGAATAAGAACTCAGCTTAAAAAAGTTGGTGTGTCTGCTGACTTTACTAGAGAAGCATTTACAATGGATGAAAATCTTGATAGAGCTGTTAAACACGTATTTGTTAAGTTATACAATGAAGGTTTAATTTATCAAGGAAACAGAATAACTAACTGGTGTCCTCATTGTCAAACTGCTTTATCTGATGCAGAAATAGAATATGAAGAACAAGCAGGACATTTCTGGCATATTAACTATCCATTAGCTGATGGTTCAGGAGTTTTAGAAATTGCAACTACTAGACCTGAAACATTACTTGGTGATAGTGGGGTTGCTGTAAATCCTAACGATGAAAGATATAAACATTTAATAGGTAAAACAGTTATATTACCACTTGTAAACAGAGAAATCCCTATAGTAGGAGATGAATATGTTGACTTAGAATTTGGTACTGGTGCTGTTAAGATGACTCCAGCTCATGACCCTAATGACTTTGAAGTTGGTAAGAGACACAATCTTGAAATCATAAGAGTTATGGATGATAAGGGAATTATCAATGAAAAAGGCGGAAAATATGCTGGTATGGATAGATACGAAGCTAGAAAGGCTATCGTAAGTGATCTTGAAAAAGCAGGACTTTTAGTTAAGATTAAAGAGCATACTCATAATGTAGGAACTCACGATAGATGTGGAACTACAGTTGAACCTATTATCTCTAAACAATGGTATGTTAAGATGGAATCTTTAGCTAAGCCAGCTATAGAAGTAGTAAGAAACAAAAAGACTAAGTTTGTTCCTGAAAGATTTGAAAAGACATACTTTAACTGGATGGAAAACATTCAAGACTGGTGTATTTCAAGACAATTATGGTGGGGACATAGAATACCAGTTTACTACTGTAAAGATTGTGGTGAAATGATGGTTTCAGAAGAAACAGTATGCAAGTGCTCTAAGTGCTCCTCTACTAACATAGAACAAGAAAAAGATGTTCTTGATACATGGTTCTCATCAGCACTTTGGCCTTTCTCAACTCTTGGATGGCCAAACAAGACAGAAGATCTTGAATACTTCTATCCAACTAGTACATTAGTTACTGGTTATGATATTATCTTCTTCTGGGTTGCTAGAATGATATTCTCAGGACTTCACAATATGGGTGAAACTCCATTTGATACTGTATTAATCCATGGTATTATAAGAGATTCACAAGGTAGAAAGATGAGTAAGTCTTTAGGAAACGGTGTTGACCCACTAGATGTTATAGATGAATATGGTGCTGATGCTTTAAGATATATGTTAGTTGCTGGTAATGCTCCAGGAAATGATATAAGATACTATCCAGAAAAGGTTGAATCTGCAAGAAACTTTGCAAATAAGATTTGGAATGCTTCAAGATTCGTTATGATGAACCTTGATAAGGATATAATGAAGAAGTATGAAGACTCTACAGAATACTCATTAGCTGATAAGTGGATACTTTCAGAAATGAATAACTTAGTAAAAGAAGTTACTGAAAACATGGATAAGTATGAACTTGGAATTGCTATTCAAAAGGTTTATGACTTTATGTGGACTGAATTCTGTGACTGGTATATAGAACTTGTTAAACCAGTATTCCATAGTGATGATGAAAAGGCTAAGGGAGTAGTTTACAATGTACTTTATAAAGTATTAATTACAGGATTAAAATTATTACATCCAGTAATGCCATTTATAACAGAAGAAATCTTTACTCACCTAAGTGATGAAGAAACTATAACAACTTCTGTATGGCCAGAATTTGATGAAAACTTAGTTAATGCTGAAGCTAAAAAAGATATGGCTTATGTAATAGAAGCTATTAAATCTTTAAGAAATGTAAGAGCTGAAATGAACGTACCACCTTCAAGAAAGGCTAAGGTTATTGCATTTATAGGAGCTGAAGCTAAGGCTGCATTTGAAGAAGGAAAAGCATATATAGAAAAACTTGCATCTGCTTCAGAAGTTGAATTTACAACTAATAAGGAAGAAGTACCATCTAATGCTGTATCTGTAGTTGTTAAGGGTGGAGAATTATTTATGCCACTTCTTGACCTTGTAGATAAGGAAAAGGAACTTGAAAGACTTAATAAAGAAGTTAAGAAACTTAATGGAGAAATAGAAAGAATCGATAAGAAGCTTTCTAACCAAGGTTTCGTAGCTAAAGCTCCAGAAGCTGTTGTTGAAGGAGAAAAAGCTAAGAGAGTTAAATATGTAGAAATGCTTGAAGCTGTTGAAGCAAGAATTAAAGCTTTGGGATAAGATAAATAATTGCCGGAACCTTTGTGTTCTGGCAATTATTTTAATACTAGATTAGAAGATAGGGGGAAATTATGAATTATATTGAAGCAATGAATTATATACATGAGGTAGGCAATTTTGGTTCTAATTATGGACTTGAAAGAACTTTAAAGCTTTTAGAGCTTTTAGGAAATCCACATGAGAAAACTAAGTTTATACATATTGCAGGTACTAATGGAAAGGGTTCTACCACAGCAATAATTTCAGAGATTTTAAAGGAAAGTGGTTTTAAAGTTGGAATGTATACTTCGCCTTATCTTGAAGAGTTTGAAGAAAGAATTCAAATTAATGGAGTTAATATTCCTAAAGAAACTTTAGCTATCCTTATTACTGAAATAAAGGTTGCTGTAGAAGAAGTTATAAGACAAGGTTATAATCATCCAACGGAATTTGAAATAATAACATGTTTAATGTTTTTATATTTTGCTAAGGAAGAGGTAGATTATGCTGTAGTTGAAGTTGGCCTTGGTGGAAGACTTGATTCAACAAATGTTATTCTTCCTAAGGTAAGTGTAATTGCATCAATAAGTTTTGATCATATGAATCTTCTTGGAAATACTTTATATGAAATTGCAAAGGAAAAGGCAGGTATAATAAAGAACCATGTACCTGTAGTAATATATCCACAGGAAGAAGAGGCATTAAAAGCAATTAAAGAGAAGTGCTTAGAAACTAAATCAGATTTAGTAGTGTCAGATCCATCTAAAGGTGTTTTCTTAAAGGTACTAAATGAGGATAAAGTTTATCAGTTAGTTAAAGTTTCTATAGATAATAAAGAGTTTGAAGTTAAACTTCCTCTTTTAGGTGAACATCAAATTAAAAATCTTATGCTTGCATTAACTGCTTATAAAGTTTTATGTGAGAAGGAAGGTATGGAATTTAATATAGATGTTATAAAAGAAGCTGTTAAAAATGTTAAGTGGATTGGTAGATTAGAAATAATGAATAAAGAGCCCCTTTTAGTTATTGATGGAGCTCATAATATTCAAGGAATTACTCAACTTGAAAAAAATATACATAAGTATTTTAAATATAATAGATTATATCTTCTTTTGGGTATTTTAGCTGATAAAGAAGTAGATAAAATGGTAAAAGTTATAGTTCAAGATGCTTATAAAGTAATAGCCCTTACTCCTATGAGTATAAGAGCTGAAAATGCCGTAGAACTAAAGAAAGTAATAGATAAGTATAATAATAATAATTGTGTGGCTTTAGAAAACTATGATGAAGCTCTTAAGCTGGCTTTAGAAGAAGCTCATGAAGATGATTTGATTTTAGTATCTGGATCATTATATATGATTGGAGATATGAGAAAGAGAATAAGAAAATTTTTTGATAAATAATGAATAAAGAGCTGATGCAAAACTGCGTCAGCTCTAAAATTTTTAATTAGTTATTATTTTTCCAGTCAATTAAAGCCTTAGCTAACTGATCAGGACATGAAGTGCCTCTGCCTCTACAGTCAATACCTTCAAGTCTTTCTATAGCATCATTCACAT
The DNA here is from genome assembly GCF_900116755.1 of Clostridium sp. DSM 8431. Lineage (GTDB taxonomy): Bacteria > Bacillota > Clostridia > Clostridiales > Clostridiaceae > Clostridium. The sequence continues at coordinate 9,542 of NZ_FPBY01000072.1, read as the reverse complement.
CTAATCCCTTTATTAAAGCTGAGATTCCTTGAAGGTTTCCATCACAACCTCCTAAAAAGTTAACTTCCTTTATTTTATTATCTTCAACATCGAAATGAATTTCTCTAGAACATGTTCCTTTTGTTTTATAAGTATACATAATTATTGTCCCTCCCTTAGATAAATAAACAATATAATTATAAATGAAATTTTTAAAATAATAAAGAAAAATACTAGCGAAATTTGTTCCGGCTTAGGAAATAATTCATATATTATATGGAAAATGGTTTCCTAAGGAGGGATAAATAATGCAGTCTATATTTGTTTGTAATATTGCCTCTGATTCTATAAGTCAGATAAACTGCAGAAACTTTTCAGTTAAGAATTACCCCTTAGATTTAGGAGAAAGACCTGTTGGACCAACTTCATTAGCATATAGTGATGGAAGTATTATTATATGTAACAAGTATAATAATTCAATTTCTGTATTTGATCTTAAGGAAAAGAAGGAAACAGCTGTATTTTTTGCAGGACCTCATCCAAGTGACATAAAAGTATTTAAAGAAAATGCTTATGTGGTATTAAGCGAAAGTAATTCTATTGCAAAGATAGATTTGCAAACAGGAAACATTATATGCATTATACCTGTAGGGGAAGACCCTTATAGTATTGAGATTAATGAAGAAAGAGCTATAGCTTATGTAAGTAATATGAAAAGTAACTTAGTATCTTTAATAGATTTAGAAAAAGACATAGTTATTAAAGATATAAAAACTAATGAGGATCCAACAAAAATTTTCTTATCTAAGGATAAAAAAGTATTATACCTATGTGAAAGTTATTTAGGTAAAGATGTAGAAGGATATATTGTAGTTATTTCATCAGAAACTAATGAAATTTTAAATAGAATTAGGGTTGGAATGTGCCCGCTTGATTTAGCAGAAGATGATGGAAAGCTTTATGTTACTAATTTTAATGAAGGAACTTTAAGTATTATTGATAAATCAAAACAAAGAGAAGTTAAAAAGATTCATGTTGGTGGAATGCCTAAAGGAATTATTAAAAGGGATAATGATATATTTATTGGAGATTATATAAATAATCGAGTTTTTAAGATTAACTTAAGAGAAAGGATGATAAAAAACATAACAGTAGGCGGAGAGCCTAATGCTATGATTCTTGTTTAGTATCTTCAGTAATTAAAATATTGATAATTTTATGGTAAAGATCAGAAGGATTTTCTTTCCATGTCTTGCAAAGAGAAATTGCTTGAGATTTTGATGGAACAGAAATTTTTAGTTCCATAAGTGTAGAATTATCTTCTAATGCTTTTAAATCAACTAAGAAGTTGTCATTTTCTATTAAAGTGTAATCACTTAGAATAGTTAATTCTTTCTTTATTGAGTCAATTGTATCTTTAATATAATTATCTAAAATATTTATTTTAGAAGGAGAAATTCTATCCTTAAATAGGGAGAGAACAGTTTCTCCTTTTTTAGTTAATACTAATAATTTTTTTTCATTTATTTCTTCATATTGAGAGAAACCTGAAGCTACTAATTCACTAAGGTATTGTTGCAAAGTAAAATAGTTTATCAAGTTATTTTCTAAGACTATTTCTGTTAACTGAGAATTTGAAATTGGTCTTTTTAAAACTTGTAAAATATATAATAATAATAACTTATTTTCAGCAAGTTCAGCTGAGTTTTCAAACATATAATAACCTCCATCTCTAGTGAAAGTATTTAAAATTATTATATCATAAATTTACAAGAAGTGAATATAAATTTATAGATAGAAATGGTAGGAACTTTAATAATTTTGAAGTGGAGAGGAGTTAAAGCATTTTTATCTTTAGGAGCTTTAATTTTAGTAATAGGCTTATCCTATATTTTTAAAACAGATAATGTTAAAGTTTCCGGAGGAAAGTATGAAGTGCCGATTTACAGTGTAAATACTAATGAAAAGCAGGTGGCAATTAGTTTTGATGTTAATTGGGCTGAGCATGATTACTTAGAGGAAATATTAGATGTTCTAGATAAGCATAATGCATCAGCAACATTTTTCATAATGGGAGGATGGGTAAATTATAGTGAGGAAAACTTAACAAAATTAAAGTCAATTTATGAGAGGGGAAATGAAATAGGAAATCATAGTTATAAACATCCTAATTTTAGTACTATTTCAGAAGAGCGAATGAAGGATGAAATTGAAAAAACAAATGAAGTTATAAAGGAAGTTACAGGAGCTGAAACTAAACTTTTTAGATTTCCAAGTGGGGATTATAATGAAAAATCCTGCAAATATGTAAGGAGTTTAAATATGATTCCTATTCAATGGGATGTTGATTCTGTTGATTGGAGAGAAGAAGGGGAAGAAATAGAGTTTAAGAGAGTTAAAGATAATTTAAAAGAAGGATCTATAATACTTTTCCATAATAATGCTAAATATACAGCACATAACTTAGAAAAACTTTTGTCGTATTTGGAAGAAAAAAGGTATAAAACTGCTAATGTAAGTGATTTAATTTATAAGGATAATTATTACATTGATGAAAAAGGAACCCAAAATAGAAAATAGTTTTAAAATCACTTGAAAACTAATCATTAAATGTATTATAATGGAAATATGTACTTGTGGGGTCTTCTTTATTTTCAATTAAGTTATTACTAAGGGAGAGAGGGGTTACAAATGGATAATTTAATGTTAAATAACAAAATATACCTTGAAGGTAAGGTGGCATCTGAATTAGTATTCAGTCATGAAATGTATGGGGAAGGGTTTTATAGCTTTAATATAGAAGTTATGAGACTAAGCGATTCAGTGGATTTATTAAATATTACTGTTTCTGAAAGATTGCTTAATAATTTAGATTTAAGTATTGGTAAAGATGTAGTTGTTGAGGGACAATTAAGATCTTACAATAAATTTATAGATGGGTCTAATAAGTTAATTTTAACAGTATTTGCAAGAAATATAGAACCTTGCGTTGAAAGAAGTAAAAATCCAAATGAAATATATCTTGATGGTTTTATTTGTAAGGAACCAGTTTATAGAACCACACCATTTGGAAGAGAAATTGCTGATGTTTTATTAGCAGTAAACATAGCTTATAATAAGTCTAATTACATCCCAACAATTGCTTGGGGAAGAAACTCAAGATTCTGCCAAACTTTAAGTGTTGGAGATAATATTAGAGTATGGGGAAGATTACAAAGCAGAGAGTATCAAAAGAAGGTATCAGAAACTGAAGTTATAAAGAAAATTGCATATGAAGTTTCTATATCTAAGATGGAAAAAGTAACAAAAGAAGAATCCACATCACAAGACGAAACAGATGCAGTTTAAAATTTTATAAACTGCAGGCTGTGACTTAAATAAACCACATAAGAATAAACTTCCAAGATATAAAAAAAGCAGCTTTTAAGCTGCTTTTTTTACTATAGCTAGTACTAATTAGTTATAAGTTACATGGAGGCTTTGAACACCTTCTCTTTTTACTGAATGTTTTTTTGCTGTTCTATTATGATTTTTACCTTCTTCACTAGTTATTGGAGTCTGATAATTGCATTTTTCCATTCTTGCCTTCTTATTATCAGGTTGACTGTCTTTTGTCATTTTAAGTTCCTCCTCTTTTATTTTATCGTAATTAGTATTCCACCTAACTAAAATAAAATGCATATAAAAAATGAGCTGCATATTTTGCAACTCATTTAAAAAACTTATTATAAGTTTATTACATCATCCATATTGTAAAGACCAGGTTTTGAAATTTTACTCATGTATTCACATGCTTTTAAAGCTCCAATAGCAAATACTTCTCTTGAAATAGCCTTGTGAGATAATTCAATAACTTCTCCAGTACCTGCAAATATAACATCGTGGTCTCCAACAATAGATCCACCTCTTACAGCATGTATTCCAATTTCATTTTCTTCTCTTTTATGGTTTCCATGACGTCCAAATACATATTTTGTTTCATCTTTCAATGAATCTTTAATTGTATCTGCTAAAAGAATAGCTGTTCCAGAAGGTGCATCTACTTTTTGGTTATGATGCTTTTCAACTATTTCTATATCATAGTTTCCATAAAGAAGTGGTGCCACTTTCTTTAATAAATTATTAATTAGGTTTATACCAAGGGACATATTAGCTGATCTAAATAAAGGAAGAGTTTTACTCTTTTCATCTATAAGAGCTAAATCTTCTTTTGAGAAACCTGTTGAGCATATAACAAGAGGCTTTTTAGTTTTCTCTGTAAGGCTAAGAAGACCATTTAAAGCATCAGCTCTTGAGAAGTCTAAAAGAACATCATATTCTATATTTACTTCTTCAGGTGAATCAAATATAGGAAAACCTAAATCTACTTTGAACTTATCAATCCCTGCAACAATCTCCATATTTTCAAATTGAGATGTTGATGCTATAACCATTTTACCCATTTTTCCTGAGCAACCATTTAAAATAACTTTAATCATATTTTTCTCCTTAAATCAAGTTGTATTTTTTAAGAGTAGCTTTTAAGATATCCTCATTTTTAGAATCCATATCATAAAGAGGAAGTCTTAAAGGACCTACATTCATTCCCATCATGTTAAGGGCTGTTTTAACAGGAATAGGGTTTGTTTCTATAAATAAATTATTAGATAATTCAAGATTATCAAGTTGAAGTTTGCAAGCTTTATTTGTATCTCCATTTAAATATGCATGTGTCATTTCATGAACTTCCATAGGAATAACATTTGCTAGTACTGAAATAACTCCTTTTCCACCAAGGGACATAATAGGAACTATTTGATCATCATTTCCTGAATAAATATCTATTTTGTCTCCAAGAAGAGCTTTTATTTCAGTAACTTGGCTTATATTTCCACTTGCTTCTTTGATTGCTTTCACATTTGATAATTTTGATAATTCTACAAGTTGTTTTGGTGTGATATTCATACCTGTTCTACTAGGTACGTTATAAAGAATAATAGGAATATTAACAGCATCGTTAATAGCTTCAAAATGTTTAAATAAACCTTTTGCATTAGTTTTGTTATAGTATGGTGTGATTGTAAGAAGTGCATCAACACCAACACTTTCAGCATATTTGCTCATTTGAATAGCAGAAAGTGTATTGTTTGAACCAGTTCCTGCAATTACAGGTATTCTTTTATTAATAACATCTACTGTGAACTTAATTGTTTTTTTCTTTTCGTCCTCAGTCATAGTTGTAGCTTCTCCAGTAGTACCACATATTATAATTGCATCAGTACCTTTTTCAACGTGCCATTCTAGTAATTCTTTTAACTTTTCGTAATCTACGTTTCCTTCATTAAAAGGGGTAACAAGTGCTACACCAGAACCTTCAAATATTGACATTTGAAATCCTCCAATCTTTTTCTTATACATCTGTATTTTAATTTAGAACGTATTATGTGTAATTTTATCTTACAATTATAATATTCAAATAATGTTATTGTGTTGAATATTATATAGAAGTTTTTTATTACAATAAATTTTGAAAGCATAATTATTTATTACAGCCCCAAACAAATAAATTTTATACCTTCAAGCTTTGTATATAAAATATACTAATTAAATATTAGATAAAGATAATAAAAATATCAAGAGTTATATAAAAAAATATAAAGATTATAGTACATAGATGTATAAATTCTGCAAATAATATATTCAATGAATAAAAATATTGGAGTGATAGGATTTGGGCAATACACCATTAAAAAAAATAATAAAAGCAAAAATAAAAAATAATAAGGAATTAACTAAAGAAGAGGTGCTTAGAGAAAAGATTAAGTATGAAATAGCAGAGGAACTTGGACTTAAGGATAAGGTAGATTCTTTAGGGTGGGGAGGTCTTACTTCAGAAGAAACAGGTAGAATTGGAGGAATTATGACTAAAAGGAAAAAACAACTTCATATTCCAAGTAACAATGAGATATTAGGAAGAAAAAATTGACTAAATTAAAGTTTAGTTTTAATATAATTGTTAGTATTATAAAAATACTTATTAAACTTATGGGGGAGAGACCATGGTATACGGTGAATTTGCAAAAATTTATGACAAGTTAATCTATGAAGATATAGATTATGATTTGATAGGAAATAGGCTAAAAAAAATCATAGAAGAAAACAATATAAATAAAGAGGATTATTTAGATTTAGCCTGTGGAACAGGAAATGTGACGTTAAAGATGGCAAATGACTTTAAAAATATATATGCAGTTGACCTGTCAGATGATATGCTTATGCAGGCCTATGAAAAGTTTCAAGAAAAAGGTATAGACGCTCGTGTTATATGCCAAGATATGAGTGAACTTGACCTTAATCATAAATTTGATCTTATAAGCTGCATGCTTGATTCTACTAATTATATACTAGATGAAGAAGATTTAAGAGACTATTTTAAAAGTGTGTATGTCCATTTAAAGGACGGAGGCGTATTTGTTTTTGACATTAATTCATATTATAAGTTATCAGAGATACTAGGAAATAATATTTATATTCATGATGAAGATAATGTTTTTTATTCATGGGAAAATGTATTTGAAGATGAGATAGTAAGCATGTATTTAACTTTCTTTGTTAAGGATAAAAAACAATATGAAAAGTTTGAAGAAGAACATCATGAAAGAGCTTATAGACAAGTTGAAATTGAAAAGATGTTGTCAAAAGAAGGCTTTAAAGTATTAAATAAGTATGATGGATATACTGAAGATGAAGTAAATGAAAAAAGTGAACGAATTTTATATGTAGTAAAGAAAGACATGGAGGAGTAAATATGAAAGATAAAATAGTTAGAGGTACAGCCAAAGATGGTATGATTAGAGTTATTGGAGGGATAACTACAAATATGGTAAATGACGGAACAAGTGTACATGAATGTTCACCAGTTTCATCAGCAGCTCTTGGAAGAATGCTTACAATGGGAGCTTTAATGGGAACTGATTTAAAATCAGAAAAAGAAGTTGTAACATTAAAAATAAATGGTGGGGGACCAGCAAATGGAATAACAGTAACTGCTCATAATGATGGTTCAGTAAAAGGATTTATAGGAAATCCTCACGTGGCTTTACCACTTAACGAAAAAGGAAAGCTTGATGTAGGTGGAGCAGTTGGAACAAATGGTATTCTTTATGTCATTAAGGACCTTGGATTAAAAGATCCATATGTAGGTCAAGTTCCAATACATTCAGGAGAAATTGCAGAAGACTTTACATATTACTACACAGTATCAGAACAAACTCCATCAGCTGTTTCATTAGGAGTATTAGTCGATACAGATTTATCTATAAAAGCTGCAGGTGGATTTATTATTCAAATGATGCCAGATGCAGATCCATTACTTGCAGATGTTTTAATGTATAGATTAGAAGAAATTCCATCTATAACAACAATGATAACTCAAGGAAAGACTATAGAAGAAATATTAGAATATATCTTTGAAGATATGGATCTAAAGCTTGAAGAAGCTAATGAGCCTAAATATGTATGTGACTGCTCAAGAGAAAGAGTAGAAAAAGCATTAATAAGTATAGGTGAAAAAGAATTAACTGATATATATAAGGATAATAAGGATGAAGAAGTCGTATGTCACTTCTGTAATAAAAAATATATATTCACACCAGAAGATATAAAGGAATTACTAGAAAAAGCTAAAAAGTAATATGATGATAGGCATATCTGGATTATTTAAATTTAATTCAGATATGCCTTTTTATTTTGATTCTGAAATTCTATAGAAATGATAATATTTTAACAATATTCCTTTGGATAAATTTACAAATGAGTCTGGTTATTGTAAAATATTAAAGGTAAGGGGTGTATCTAAATGGTTTGGAATTTTAATAATGAGTATTTTACTAAGGAGAAGTATTACTTTAATATAAATGAAGAGTTTGTTTCAAAATATCATTTAGATGATATGGATGAATTCATAATAAAAAATGCAGATAAAAATGTGGATGAAATAAGAATAATGCTTCAAGATAAATATAATATTAATAATATAAATTCTCGTTCACTTATTTGGAATAAAATTCATGTATTATATACGAAAGATATAGTAGTTTGGAATGATAAGAATCCTTTTAGTGATGTGTATGGGTATACTGGGAAAAACTATAATTTTAAAATTGAAGTATCACTAAATAAGAGCTATACGAAATACGAAGAGGGAGTTTGGAATTTATTTTCTAAGAAACTTGAATGTTATGAAAAAAACATAAATAATATTATAGATGAACCTCTGAGAAATGTAATATTTTTTTCTATAAAGAATGGGGCTAAAAGACTTGGAACTATGACTTTACTAAGAGGAGTTAAGAGGAATACTTATATAATTGGATGTATATACTTAACGAAAGAAATAAGCATGGATATATTAAAGAATGCTTTGATTTGGGCAGGAAGCAGATTATGTTTGATTTTTGGACATATATGCAAAAATTTTGAATTTAGAATTGATAAGAAAGATAGAGAAAAATTTGAAATTAAAAAACTTTTGGAATCTGGGTTTGAAATTCGTGAAATTAAACATAAAGGAATAGATTGTTTGTTATTAGAAAAAAATATTTAAGGTATAATAAATATATATAGATAAAGTTAGAAGGGAGATAGCTATGAGTGCCATAGAACTTTTTAAAGAAATTGAAGAACATCTATTAAAAGATAAAAAGCCATCTATCTTCTTAAATGAAATAAAGGATAAGGGAATATTGGATGTTAGTCCTTTTTGTTATTTAAAGAAGCTTGAAGAAATGCAGCAGTCTCCTAAGCATCATCCTGAGGGAAATGTTTGGATTCATACTATGATGGTTGTTGATGAAGGAGTAAAATATCGAGATAAGGTTAATGATAAAAAAGCTTTTATGTGGTGTTTGCTTTTACATGATATTGGTAAGGGGAAAACTACTAAACTTAGAAAAGGAAGATGGACATCATATGATCATGATAAGGTTGGAGAAACTTTAGGAAAAGAGTTTTTAGAATATTTTTCTTGTGATGAAGAATTTATTTTTAAAGTAAGTAAAATGATAAGATATCATATGCATCTACTTTATATAATGAATAAACTTCCTTTTGCAGATATGGAAGGCCTAAGAAAGTATACAGATATAAATGATATTTCTTATGTATTTTTCAGTGATAGGTTTGGAAGAGGAAATCTATCTAAAGAAGATAGAGAAGAAGTAGAAATGCAGGTTAAAAAGTTTAGAGAAATGCAGAAGCATTAGATTTTTTCTAGTGCTTCTGCATTTTTTATGGCTGTATTATGAATAAAAGTGATAAAATATGTCAATCATCTTAACAAAGATTTTTTAGGAGATGATATATTTGAATTCGTATGAGTATTACAATAAAGTATTAGAAATGATAAAGCCTATGAGTAATCCCTCAAAAAGAAAATTAATTGTTGATATAAGCACGCTAATTGAATTATCCTCAATTAAAAAAGACTCAAAATTAATTTGCCCTCATTGTCATAATAAATACATAGTTAAAAATGGAAAGAACAAAAATGTTCAAAGATATCTTTGTAAAACCTGCAAAAAATC
>NZ_FPBY01000210.1 GCF_900116755.1 Clostridium sp. DSM 8431 | reverse complement strand
CATCTATCTTCTATTCAGGAGTATTATACTAAACTATATTAAATTTGGTTAGATTCCTTTTGGAATTTAAATAAAAAACTATTTTAAATTATGAAATGTGTATTTCTCTATCGGGGCGTAAGCAAAGTAATAGATAAGAAAATTAATATCAATTTAGACATGTAATGTTCGTTAGAATAGTAAATAGTTTTCTATCAAATGTTACAACTAGATTATACAAGGGGTATTATAATTTTAGTTTGTATTTTGGTAGTAGCATACATTGGTACAGCAATTTATTTTAAGAATCATTTTTACTTAGGTTCAAAAATAAATGGAGTAAATGTTTCAGGAATGACAGTAGAAGAAGTGGAAAATTTAATGGCTTCAAAATTCCAGTCATATTCATTGACTTTAGAAGAAAGAAATAATCAAAATGAAGTAATAACTGCAAATGATATTTCTTTAACTTATGATTCTAGTGGTAAGATCAGAGAATTTAAAGATAATCAAAGCTCTCTTGGATGGATATTTGGAATTTTTAAAAATAAATCTACAGAACTTACAGATTTGATTTCTTATGATAAATCTGAACTTAATACAAAGTTAAGTAATTTAAAAGGAGTAGCATCTAAAGATGTTGTTAAGCCTAAAAGTGCATCAGTACAATATATTGATGGTGAATTTCAAGTAGTTGATGAAGTTCAAGGAAATGAAATCAACTTAGATAAATTAACTACTGAAGTAGATAATGCAATTATGAATAGCAATGAAACATTAAATTTAGATAATGCTGACTGTTACAATAAACCAAAGTATGTATCTACTGATAGTGAAGTTTCTGATGCTAAAGAAAAACTTCAAAAATATGCTTCAAGTTCAATAACTTATACTTTTGGACCAGATGGAGAAGAAAATTTAGATGGTTCTGAAATTTCTAAATGGTTAAGTACAGATGAAGACTTAAATGTAGATTTTAATACTGCTAAAGTTAAGAAGTACGTTTTAAATCTTGCTAATAAGTATAATACTTCATCTAATTATAGAAACTTTACAACTACAGCAGGAAATGTAGTAAAAGTTGTACCAGGGGATTACGGTTGGAGAATAGACGTAAATTCTGAAACTGAAGATTTAATAAGTAATATTGAAGATGGACAAACTATAACAAAAGAACCTAAATATCTTCAAAAAGCCGCAAAGAGAGGAAGCAGTGACATAGGAGATACTTATGTAGAAGTAAATATTCCTCAGCAGCATATATGGTTTTATAAAGATGGTGCTTTAGTTGTTGATAGTGATGTTGTTACAGGTAATGTTAGTGCTGGAAATGGAACTCCTGAAGGTGTATATGTACTTAAGTACAAAGAAAAAGATTCAACATTAAAAGGTGAAGATTATGAAACACCAGTAAGCTACTGGATGCCATTTAATGGAGGAGTAGGATTCCATGATGCATACTGGAGAGATGCATTTGGTGGAACTATATATCAAACTGCAGGATCTCATGGATGTGTAAACTGTCCAACAGAAGTTGCAAAGGCATTATTTGAAAATATCCAAGCTGGAACACCAGTTATTGTTTACGGCAAATAAAAAACTGCGAAAGCAGTTTTTTTTCTTATAACACAGATAATCTATTATAAAAGCTACTTTGTTCTGCCTCTTCTTATAAACCAATAAAAAGTAGATACTAGTTAGTAAAGAAACTTAAATGTGCTTTTCATATTAAGAAAATTCTGATATAATCTTTCAAAAAAGAATTATGAGGTAAAGTGAGAAAATGATAAGGTTATGTGACAAGAATGTGTATAATGCGTATTTATCAGAAAATAATTTTGAAAAATGTATGGAATTTTTTTTGGATAATCATAAAAAGGATATCATATGTTTTTATAATAATGATAATGAGTTATATGGGACATTAAATTATGTTGATTTATTAAAAAAGAATAATTTACAAGAAGCTATATGTACAAAAAATAAGATTTAATGAAGACATGTGGGATGAAATTAATGAGTATCTTAAAGACAATGATACTTATTTTTTACCTTTATATAATGACGAGGGAAAACTACAAAGTTTTTGCTATGAGGATATTAAAAATGATTGGTGGAATTACATATGTGCTAATGAAACATTATCACAAATGAAGAGAGATCCTTATACCATAACTCAAGTATTTAAGGTTTTATTTCCTGATATTAAATTAATACATATTCATGATATGAATGAATGGTCTTATATTCTTTATAAAGGTTTTTCAAAAGTAGGATTTCCTGTTATTATAACAGGAACAGGATGGAGTGCTTTAAAGGAAACTAATACATACAAATTAGAGGACTTTGCAGATTTTTCTATATTTAATGTTTATGCAGAAGGTACTCAGTCTATAAGAATTGAAAAAGAATATCCTAAAGAGCCTTTTCATCAAATAGTTGATAATTTTAAATTCCTTAAAGAAGTAGTAGAATTTGCTACTGTCTTAAAAAAATCTATTAGTATAAATTCTTTAATTGAAATTGGAGTACCGGTTTTTAATTGTAGAATACCACATAAAGAAGAATTAAGTACTTTTGTAAAAAGTGAAGATAATAGTTTAACTAGTTATATAGCATATTTAAAAAGTTGTCTAATTAATGGTGGAGAAAACTTAACAGATGATCAAAAAGAACTACTTTATTCAATTTATTCAAAAGAGACATGTGAAAAAATAGCAAAAGAAGACTTGATGTCTAGCTATAATAAGAAGTGTCCTGTATTTTTAAATAATAATTTTAGTGGAAAAATAGTCTGCAAGGAATATGACAATAAGTTAAAAAGGAGAATTTATTTAATTGGAGAATGTATTGTAACTTCATATTGTGTTGAATTAAAGGATTCACTTCAATATCACCTTCAAAAAAATATGGAAGATTATGTGGTAGTATCCATTCCAATTGCAGCATATGACTATATTAAAGCAACTGAGGTAATAAAATCTCTTCCAATAAGAAAAGATGATATTGTATTATTTGTGGATAGTCGTTTGCAATGGAAGTATAATGATAAGGTTAATAATATAGATGTTTTTGATCTATATAATGATCCATTAAGAAAAGAAGTATTGTATTCAGATAGTCCTATACATACAAATGCTAGAGGAAATAAATTATTAGCAGATAGAATATCAGCATTTATATATACAGATTTAAAAGTGAATGAATCTGATAATTTATATCTTCAAAAAGGTGAAATATTAAAAGATAGTGCTATAAAAAAAATAAATACTTATGTTGAAGATATAAAGAGAAATAATGTAATAGGGACTAATAATGGAGCTATAGTTATGAATGCAAATCCATTTACTAAGGGTCACCTATACTTAATAGAAGATTCTGCAAAAAAGGTTGATACATTATTTGTATTTGTTGTAGAAGAGGACAGGTCTTATTTTAAATTTGAAGATAGATTTAGACTTGTAAAAGAGCAAACATCTCATATTAAAAATGTTGTTGTAGTTTCAAGTGGAGCATTTATTCTATCCTTTAATACCCTTCCTATATATTTTGAAAAAGCTGAAAAGCAAAATGAAGAGATTGATGCAAGTTCTGATATAGAGATATTTGCTAGATATATTGCTCCAAAGCTTAATATTAAATATAGATTTGTTGGTGAAGAACCTTTAGATAAAGTTACTAATCAATATAATATGCAAATGAAGATGCTACTAAAAGAATGGGGAGTAAATTTAATTGAAATTCCAAGGCGTGAGATAGGAAATAAAGTAATAAGTGCTTCAAGGGTAAGAGCTAATGTAGAGGCTAAAAAATGGGAAGAAGTAAAGGAACTTGTTCCAGAAAAGACCTTTGAATTTTTATATAAAAAATATAGATAATTAATTTTAGTGAATTCACACAGATGAATATATAATTTATTATGTTCATCTGCTTTTTATCTTAAAAAAATCACCTTTTAAAAAATTTTTAAAAGGGGGCAAATTACAAAGTAATACATCTTCTTATTAAGTATATTAGAGCTTTTAAATCTCAAGTTATGTATGAATTTATATTACTATTTTTGCTGCAATTCTTAATGATGAAGGGAAGATATATTCAGATGAAAATAAGATAATGTATGTTTGTAGGTGGCAAGAATTTAAAAATAGAAAAGATGGCTATAGAAGTTATTTAGATAAGATGTATATAGGTTTTTATAAAAGCAAATCTATATACATCTTTATTTTTCTGGAATATACTATACTGATAATGAAATAATTTTATGAAGGATTAAGATTGATGAAAAATAGCATATGGAATAGTATTTTTGAATTTATACTCATTACAGTTGGAGCTGTAATTGCAGCCTTTTCAATTGAAGAATTTTTAGTGCCCTGTACAATTTTAGATGGTGGTATTGTTGGAGTGAGTATTATAGTAAATAACCTGACAGGAATTAAACTAGGTATTTTGACTTTTTTGATAAATATTCCTTTTTTAATTATAGGAGCAAAAAAATTAGGGCACCTCTTCATTATAAAATCAACTTATGCAATGATAATTTTCTCTTTGTTTTTAGGTATTTTTGAAAACTTTATTAGTGCAACAGAAGAATATCTCTTAGCAGTTTCCTTTGGAGGAATTATTTTAGGCATAGGTGTAGGTTTAGTAATAAGATTTGGTGGATGTCTTGATGGAACTGAAACAGTAGCTATTTTAATAAATAGAAAATTTGAAGTGCCAGTTGGAAAAATAGTTCTTATTTTTAATATCTTCATTTATATAGCAGCTGCTTTTCTATTTGGATGGGACAGAGCTATGTACAGTTTACTTACATACTTTATCACCTCAAAGGTAATTGATATAATTGAGGAAGGGATAGATCAGGCTAAGGCAGCAATGATAATTACAAAGGATGCTACTAGGCTTGGTAAGGTGATACATGAAAGGCTTGGAAGAACAGTTACAATTATAGAGGGTACAGGTCTCGTAAGTGGAAAAAAAGTAATTCTCTACTGTGTTTTAACTCAGTTTGAAATTTATGAATTAAAGAAGATAATAGAAGAGGTTGATGAATCAGCCTTTGTTACTGTTAGTGATATTTCGGAAATTATAGGAAATCATATAAAAGCAACAACAAAGTCAAATAAAAAAGGACAATCCTGTAATTAGAGGATGTCCTTTTTTGTGCGCCCAGCATGGGCGTGCACTCAATGTCGTCAACTTAGTAGATTAATGCAGATGAAAGTGCTTTAAAACCATATTATTTTTTATAGCTATTTAAAATCCCCTTAAAAAATGGTACACTAAATAAATCCACTGGTAAAAGTGAATTTTAAATTATGTATTTATTTTTAATA
>NZ_FPBY01000048.1 GCF_900116755.1 Clostridium sp. DSM 8431 | reverse complement strand
GATCTATTAAAAGAGATTTAAAACTTAAAGATAGAACATATAAATGCTCATGTGGTCTAAGTATAAATAGAGATTACAATGCAAGTATTAATCTTAGTAGATACGAATTAGCAATTTAATCACTATCAAGATATTGTTAATATGTAGGGTGCGTTGTACCCGAATTTACGCCTTTGGACTGTCATATCAAATGAAAGTAGTATATGAATTTATTCATTACAAAATCAGACAGGTTGAATAAGGAATCAAACAAGCTTTATAAAGTTTTATAAGGTTTTGGCAACGGTAAGTGTTAGAATGCTTCATTATTATGATGAAATAGGACTTTTTAAGTCATCTAGTAAGAGTGAAGCAGGTTATAGATTATATGATGATAATGATTTAAAAGAGTTAAAGGAAATACTTTTCTTTAAAGAACTTGAAGTGCCACTAAAAGAAATCAAAAGAATAATGGATAGTCCATATTTTGATAAGATAAAGACTTTGAAGGAGCAAAAGAAATTATTAAGCCTAAAACGAGACAGATTAAATGGAATTATTGAATCTTTAGATAAGACAATAAGAGGTGAAAATAATATGAGTTTTAAAGAATTTGATATGACAGAATATTATAAGGTTTTAGAAGAGTATAGAGATTCTAACAAAGAAAATATTATTAAAACCTTTGGAAGCATTGAAAAGTTTGATGATTTTATTGAATATATAAAAAATAATGAGGAAAAGATAGCCCTAAACACAGTAAAAGCTTATGGAAGTACTGAAAAATATGCAAAAGAAGTGAGGAAAGTTTTAAACAATAAAAAATTTAACAATATGAGTAACGGCTTTAAAAAGTTTTGGGATGATTGTTTTAGCAGAAAAAATGAAAGTCTTGATTTATATTTTAGAGAGTTATCTAAAAATAAAAAGAACAAAGTGGCTGACGCCACGCTTTTCAGTGCAGGAAGCAGCTTTGTTTTGCCATGCAAAAGGTTCTAAAAGTAAAATAATTTCATACCAAAATACAATTTAATTATTTTGCTTTTAGGTTCTTTTGTGGCCTACAATTATTTTTTAATGCATCTCACAACTTCCATAGGAGAAAGCCAGTCAAAATCAGTGTTTAACATCAAAAAAATTTTATACATTCATATGCATTAAAAAAGCTCATAGTTTAGAACTTCAGGAAATAGCGAAAAATTTAACTGAAAAGGTGAAAAAAGATTATGAGATTTTTGCAGATAAAAAGGGACAGGATTATTGGTATCATACTATTAATAGTTTTAAAAGTGATGTAAAAATTATTAAAAATATAGATAAACTTTATGGAAAGGTGTAGCAAATTTTATATATGAAGTATTTAGTATCTATTTAAAAGAAAAAAAGCCAAAGCTTGATATTCTCTATGAAGCTTTAGCTTCTCATTTAGGGGAAGACCCTTATTCTAAGGAAGTTCAAAGTATAGTAAAAGAAATTGAAAAAGTTACTAAAGAAAATAATGAATTTATGAAGGGTAAAGTAGAAGTTAATTATAAAGTAATGCTTTCAAATATTGGTGATATTTATATTAAGTCAGGGGAGACTAATAATAGCAAATTTGATAGAGACTATGGAAAAGGTGCTTCAGTGTTTATAGGAAAAGCCTTAAAGGCACATGCAAGTAGATAGAAAATCATTTTGCTTTGAATATATAAGTGAAATTAGAGAAATAATAATATATAT
Source organism: Clostridium sp. DSM 8431 (assembly GCF_900116755.1). Lineage (GTDB taxonomy): Bacteria > Bacillota > Clostridia > Clostridiales > Clostridiaceae > Clostridium. The sequence goes on along the minus strand of NZ_FPBY01000048.1, from coordinate 19,838 downwards.
TATTAACTAATGAAGGGAAAAAATATGATGTATGAAGATATAGTAAAAGCAAGAAATATTTTATCATCTGTAAGCAGCACTGATGAAGATAAAAGATTAGACGAAAAAAGAGATAAAGTAGCTACAGAATTAATGCTTAATATTGAAGGAGATACTAATGAAAAATACTGTGAAGATTTTAAAGCAGGCTTTGAAGAAGGGGTATTATATGTAATCCAAAATGCAATAGAAAATAACCTTGATAATGATACTATAAGCAAGATTTCAAATTGTCCTTTAAGCAAAATAGAAAGCTTTAAGGAGGTACTTTGGTAAGAACTTGAAAATTTAATTGTACTTTGGATAATTTTTTTGTATAATGAATAGTATTGGAGTGAAAAAATTATTAATTAAAGGTGGAAATAATGACAATTTTAATTTTAAGTATTATTATATCTTTCTTATGTGGGTCAATCCCAACTGGATATATAATAATGAAAAAGTTTTATGGAATTGATATTAGAACAAAAGGTAGTGGAAATATTGGTTCAACAAATGTTAAAAGAATTGCTGGAGTAAAGGCATCTATTGGTACTCAAGCAGGAGATGTTATTAAGGGGCTTGTACCAGTTACAATAGCATATATACTTTCTTATAAAGTTAGTCTTCCTGTATCTACAGATGTTTATTTATGTTTGGTAGCAATAGCAGCAGTACTTGGACATGACTATACACCTTTTTTAGGTTTTAATGGAGGAAAAGGAGTTAATACAACTTTAGGAGCATTCTTTCTATTATCACCATTTTCAATAGCTTTAGGGGTTATAGTTTATTTTGGTTTAAAGAAAGCTACTGATATAGTGTCTATAAGATCTTTAGCTTTAGGAGTTACTATTCCTGTAACTTGTTCTATATTCCATAGACCTATGTCTGTTATAATTACAAGTACTTTTGCTAGTATTTTGATGATTTATAGACATAAAGAAAATATTAAAAGACTTGCTCATAAAGAGGAATTAAAAAGAGGTTAATATACTTAAGCATTTAGAGCTACATTTAAATTTTAAAAATTTAGATGTAGCTCTTTAATTTTGGCTGTATTATGAATAAAAGTGATAAAGATAGGTAATTATTTAACCAAATAATTGTTTTGGGGTGGTAATTTTATGTTCGGATAATTACAGTGAAATTTTAGAAAAAATCAAATTATTAAGTAATGCAGCAAAAAGAAAATTAATTATAGATATAAGTTTACTAATTAATATAAATTCTTATAAATATTCAACCTTGAGAACAGCAAAAGAATTAAATATCTCAGTAAGTACTGCTTTTATCTGGCGTCATAAGATTTTAGACGCTATTAGAGAACACTACAAATGCAGCAGTTTATCTTCAAAAATAGAATGTGATGAAACTTTCTTTCAAGAATCTTTTAAAGGAAATCATTCAAAAGATGGATTTGTTATGCCAAGAAAAACTCATAAAAGAGGTGGAGAAGCTAAACTTAGAGATATTTCAAAGGAAAAGTACCTGCCCTTGATGAATCTAAAAATCTTTATATTGCACTAATAACCATGGGTAAGCCATCTTCAAGTGATCTGATTAGAAGTTTAGGAAAAATATTAAAGCCAAAAAGTTTGCTTATAACTGATAGTCTTTTTAGTTATAAAATTTTATCATCTTATTGTAAGTTGAACCATGTTGCAATTCTAAGTGAAAAACATGGTTTTAAGAATTATAATATTCAAAAAGTAAATAGCCTTCGTAGTAATTTAAAAAGATTTATTTCAAAATACAGCCTTAATTTTTACTACATTAATATTAGAAAAATCGTAAAACAATATTTGACAGTTGTAACAAACTATAAGAATAATCTACAAAATTCAACTAGACCATTAAGGAAAATTTAAATAGATAGGGATAAAACTTGCGTTTCTCATTCTTGAAAAGCTTTACCATAAAAACACAAGAAAATATTGATAAAGTTTTACAAATATGCTATCTTATATAAGAAAAAGAAATATTTTGCCATGGTTTATATTATTTTTTTATTTATTAGTATTAAATGGGGGGATACATACAATGAAGAGAAAATTTATAACATTTATTCTAGTTCTTTCTATGGCAGTTCCTTTTGGAATACCTTTTGAAGTGAAAGCAGAAACTACTGTAGATGAAGAAGGGCATGTCTTAACAGACATTGTAAAAACAGAGGAGGATTTAGAATGGGAAAGAGAAAATATTATATTTGATGAGGATCTAGAATTAAATGAGCTAGGTAAAGAAAGAGTTCTTGAAGATAGTATTTCAAATGAAGGTTCTATAAAAAGATTATCTAAAGCTAAGGTATCTACAAATTCAATAGCTTCTACTACAGCAGCTCAAAGTACTACTCTACCAAGTGCAGTAGATAATTCAACTTTATCAGCTTTTCCAGGTATAGGTGATCAAGGTACTTTTGGTTCATGTACATCCTTTGCATCAACTTATTATAATATGACTCATGTAGTAAATTTAATTACTGGAAGAAGCGGAAAAGATCTTAATAATGTCTTTTCTCCTAAATGGACTTATAATGCAGTAAATAATGGAGATTACACAAAGGGTAGCTCAATAGGTTCCAATTTTGCCATTATAAGTTCAGTTGGAGCATTATCTTGGAGTGATTTTCCATATAGTAGTGATACTACTAACCCAAGTAATTATAGAGAGTGGGAAAATTCCTTTACTTCTGCTTTAAAAGCACAAAGATATAGTACAGGCGTAATGCATGGAATTACTGTTGGAGGTACAGGTGCTTATATAACAAATAATAAAGACAGTGATTTAACTGCAATTAAGACTGCATTAAGTAATGGATACCTTTTAAACTTTGATACACGTATGGATGAACTTAAATTTACTACTGTAAAGAATGATACAAGTACATCAGTAGATAATGCATATGTAGGACAACAAATATGTGAATGGAGAAATGGAACACAAGGTAGTAATCATGCTTTAACTGTAGTTGGATATAATGATAATCTATGGACTGATATTAATGGAGATGGAGTTGTTCAAGCTGCAGAAAAAGGAGCTTTAAAAATTGCTAACTCATGGGGAACTGATTATAAGAATGATGGTTTCTTCTGGATTGCATATGATGCATTAAACGGAGTTTCACAGGTTCAAAACTTACCAGCAGAATGTTCAAAACACAGACAATTCTCTGATGGAGGTAGTTATATATGGATAGAGCCTGAAATTAAAGACAGTGTAAAAACTTATGCTAAATTCACATTAAGAGGAGCCTATAGAAATCAAGTAAAAGTAGTAATAACAGCTACTAATAAAACAACAGGAAGTTCTTATAGTTATTATTCAGCTTTATTAAATAACAATGGTGGGGAGTTTAACTTTAATGGAGAGAGCGGAGAATGTTATGGATATTTTGTAGTTGACCTTGATAAGGTTAAATATGGAATAACACCTTCAGAAATTAAAGATTATAACTGGACATTAAAAGTCACAGATAATAAGGCCGATGGCAATCCAACAAAAGTAGTATTATATCAAATAGTTGATGAAGTAAATAATAGAACATATTCTAATGCAGCATATCCTTCTGGTATAGATAAAAGTACTATAGAATTAATTAATTCACCAATAATAATTAATTCATATACAGGAACAAATTCAAATGCAGCTCCAAATAACACTGTTAAAGGTGTAGGAAAAGTAGGACAAGCTCTTAGATTTAATGCTACAGCTTCTGGTGGAAATAGTGCATTAAAATATCAATATAATATTACATGTAGATCACCAAGACCTGAAATTAATTCTGCAGAAAGTTCAGTTGGTTCATATACTTGGACTCCTACTGAAGCAGGAATTTATTCAGTAAATGTAATTGCCAAAGATACTTCAGGAAATACACAAAGAGAAACTTTATATTATACAATTACTCAATAATTACAGTATACTTAAGAGCATCTATGTATTTAGGTGCTCTTAATTTTTGCGTATTCCTCTACATTCAGTAAATTCTTTAATTACATATTTATTATTTACAAAAGTTAAAGTTTTTAAGTGATGAAACAAAGAACATTTGAATATATTTTAAATATTGTTACTTTTAGGGAGGGATTTTATGCAAGTTGATATAGTATCAGGTTTTTTAGGAGCAGGTAAAACTACACTTATTAAAAAGATTTTAGATAGCAATTTAAAAGAAGAAAAAATAGTTGTTATTGAAAATGAATTTGGTGAAGTTTCTATTGATGGAAGAATATTAGAAAGGTATGGCATTAATATTAAAGAAATAAATTCTGGATGTATTTGTTGCAGTCTTACTAAGGATTTTAAAGAAAGCTTAAAGGATATTAAAAAGCTTTTTAATCCAGATAGAATTATTATAGAACCTTCAGGGGTGGCTAAGCTTTCTGATGTTATAAAGAGTATAAGTGAAGTTAGAGAAGTTAAAATAAACAATATTATTACTGTAATAGATGCTTTGAATTTTGAAAATTATTTAGAAAACTTTGATGAATTTTACGTAAACCAAATCAAAAGTGCCAGATTAGTATTTATTAATGATAGAGGAAGAAATGATAAAAGTCTTTTAAATAGTACTGAATTAAAGGTTAAGGAATTAAATAAGAGATGTGAAGTAGTAACTCTTCCTATAGATAATATTGATATAAGAGAAATTTTAAAGCCTAAAGAAGAAAAGCAAAGATTTACTCGTCCTTCATTTAAAACAGGAAAAATACATAAAGAAGAAGTTAAACATGAACACCATCATAGCTCAGAATTTTCAAATATATCTATTGAAACTAATAAAATTTTTACTGAAGACAATCTTAAAAAAATATTTATTACAAAGGTGCAGTCAGGTGGTTTTGGAAATGTTCTAAGAGCAAAGGGTATGGTTGAGCTTGAAAGTAAAAAGTGGATAGAATTTCACTATACTCCTGGCATGTTTAATATCTACAAGGCAGAACCACAGAAAAAAGGAATTGTTGTTTTTATTGGAGATGTTATAGATAAAGAAGAAATCAAATCACTTTTTAGTTAGGAATTGATAAGTATGAGGATTAAGGTTGATGTAATTTTAGGGTTTTTAGGCTCAGGAAAAACAAGTTTATTAAATGACTTTTTAAATAGTGGGGAAATTAAAGAAGAAAATATTGTTATTGTTCAATTTGAAAATGGAAATTCAAAAGTTTCTATAAATAGTAATGTATCTATTGTAAAAAGAAATATAAAGGAGGGGATAGATGATCTCTGCCTAAAAAGTATTTATAAAGACTACATGCCAGATAGAATAATAATTGAATATAACGGTATGGGAGATACAGATGAGTTTTTGAAATTTACAGAAAGCAAATATTTTAATAAGCTTTTTATCTTAAGAAGAGTAATAGATGTTATAGATGCTAATAAGTTTAATCTTTATATAATGAATATGCGAGATAGATTTTTGTCACATATTATAAATAGCAATGTAGTGATTATTAATAATTGTGCTTCTCATAAAGAGTCAGAAGTAAAGGAAATTGAGGCCTTTGTAAAACATAATAATTATAATATTAAAGAATTTAAGTTTAAGGAAAGAAAAGATGCTGAAAAGGCAGTGCTTAAAAGGAAGCTATGTTTAAATAGCATTAATGAAAGGGTTAGCTTTAAGGAGATTATTAGCACTTTACTTACTGTATGTTTTTTACTAGGAATATTGTGTTTTTGTGTTTTTCTAAACTTTACTGGAAAAACAAATAATTATATCTCTCTATTTAATAAATTTAAGACAAGCTTCATTGCTATTACTTTAGAATCCTTTCCTTTTATATTAATAGGTTCCTTTATTGCAGCTATAATACAGATTTTTATACCTGATACATGGATATATAAAATTCTTAGAAGAAATAAGCTTGTATCTTCTATAAGTGGAGCACTTTTAGGTGTAGTTTTTCCTATATGTGATTGTGGAACTATTCCTTTGGCCTTTGGTCTTTTAAATAAGCAGGTTCCCTTAAATGCTGTTGTTGCCTTTATGCTTGCTTCACCTATAGTCAATCCAATATCCATAATATCCACCATGTATGCCTTTTCCGATAATAAGAGTATGATGTTTTATAGGGTTGGAATTGGAGTATTTGTAGCTATAGTAGTTTCCTTAATATTATCTAGTTATAAAAGAGAGGACATAGTACTTAATAATTATTCTGCTGTGTGTGACTGTAGTCTTTGTAGTGAAGAATTTAAAAACTTAGAGTTTAGAGAAAAATTAAAAGGTGTATTTATAGGAACTGGAGATGAGTTTATAAGGGTTTCAAAGTATATGATTATAGCAGCAATTTTAGGAAGTATTTTTCAGCTTATAGATGCTAGCACTTTAGCTGAATCCTTAAAAGAAGGAAAGATAACTTACATTTTATTTATGATGGCCTTAGCTTTTTTACTTTCCCTTTGTTCAACTTCAGATGCCTTTGTTGCAAAGGGTTTTATGAATATAGTACCTTATAGCTCAGTACTTGGATTTCTTGTATTTGGGCCTATGATAGATATGAAAAATGTTATTATGCTTACAGGATATTTTAAGAAGAATTTCATTGTTAAATATGTAGCCTCTGTATTTATAGTATCCTTAATTATACTTTTGCTTATTCCAGTATAAATAGGAGGTGGATTCATGAATATTAATAAAGAAAATTTAATTAAAATTATTATACTATCAGGATTTACTTTCTTCTTTGTAAGTTTAATTAAGTCTAAGGAGATTTTACACTTCATACATCCAAGACTTCTTCTGCCTATTAAATTTAGCATAGTATTAATGATTATTACATGTATAGTATATTTTTTTACTATGGGAAAAACAGATAGAAGACCTATTAATTATAAAAGCTATAGAATATTCATTATTCCCTTACTTATTATCCTTATTGCAAATATAGGAGGAGACTTTGAAGGCTCAGAGCATGAACATAATCATGAGCATAATCACAGTCATCCTATAGTTACAGAGGAGGGGGCAGATATATTAAATAAAGTAGAAATATGTGAAGAGGGAATAATTGAATTAAATAATGACAATTATTTTAATATACTTCAGGAGATAAGCAGTAATTTTGAAAAGTATGAAGGAAGGAAAATTTCTTTAGAAGGTTTTGTATATAAAAATGAAGATTTTCAAAATAAGGAGTTTGTATGTGGAAGATACTTGATGGTTTGCTGTGCTTCTGATATGCAAATTGTAGGATTTTTATGTAAAGATAATAGTAATAAAGTTTATAATAGTGATAGCTGGGTAAAGGTTACAGGTACCCTTAAGAAAAATGAAGATCCTTCATCTTCTGATTCAAAGTATATAGAAGTTGAAAGTTCTGAAAATATAAAAGCACCAAAGGAACAATATATATACGCAAGATAATTTTATGTTATAATGAGTAGTAAAATTAACGAAAAAAAGATGGTGAAAGATTTTATGATAAAACATGCCTTGATGGAGGGCTATAATAAAAGCACAAGAGGTAATAATTTAAGAAAAGGCGAAAGAATATTAAACAATGAGCTAATTTCTGATATAGAGCAAACTCTAAATGGGGATAAAATTGAAATATTAAGTAGTGTTATTTCAGAAAATTTATTTAATCTATATTCTTGTAAAATAGATATTGATAAAAGTTTAAAGGAAGTATTATATTCAAGTTGCAGCTGCTTAGATTTTGAAAAAAATAATGCAAGAAGTAAAAAGCCTTATGCTTGCAAACATATTTCAGCAACCTTTTTAAAATTTCTTCAAAACTTAGAAGAAGATCCAGGTCTTAAAGAAGCTCTTAAGTTAGATGAAGGTAAAAAGGAACTAGTAAAGGCTACAGAAAAGTCAATTTTAGATTTCTTATTATCATCTGAAGAAAGTTATAAAGATGAGTTAAAGTTTGAAGTAATATTAAATAAAATATCCTGGACAGGAAAAATATCAGCTGAGTTTAAAATTGGTCTTAAGGGAAAAAGAAGTAATAGGCTATATTCCCTAAAGGACATCGATAGCTTTTTAGTAGCTTACTACAATAAGATTCCTGTAAAGTACGGAAAGGAGTTTACCTTTGATATAAAAACACAAAAGCTGTCTTCAGAGGATAAGGAGCTTATTAAGTTTATAGAATTATTAAAGGATATTGACCTGTCAGGTTCATCTTTTAAGAGAGTTGAGCAAAAGCTTGTATCAGGTAAATCTATTACTATTCCTAAGGCCTTACTTAGAGAATTTTTACACATAGTTAAAAACCATAGAATTTACCTAGGTGATGGTTTTTATTCAAGACAAATTGAAACAGAAGTAATTGAAAAAAATATCCCTATTCCTTTTAATCTTAAAGAAATAGGAGAAATGATGAAGCTTGAAGCACCAAATGGTATTCCAGAATTTTTAGGAGAATGTGATAATGTATTTTTATACGATACAATAATTTATATACCACCACAATCTCAAGTAGAAAAAATTACACCTTATATAGAAGCTTTTAATCATTCTAATAGTATTTTCTTTACTAAAGCTGAGGAAGAAAGGGTTTTAAGAAAGCTTATACCTTCAATTCAAAGAGTTTCAGATGATTTAATTATTTCTAATAGCATAAGTAACAAAATTGTATCTGCCCCAGTAAGTTTTAAGTTTTATTTTGATAAGGATGATGAAATTTATTTAAAGCTTATGGTTTGCTATGATAAATATGAATTTAATTACTTTGATGATTTTAATGAAAAGATAATTTACAGAGATTCCATAAAGGAAAATGAAGTTATAGAGCTTTTAAGAACCCTTGGCTTTGAAGCTGTTAAAAAGAACTTTATGTTTTTTAAAAGTGAAGAATACATATTTGAATTCTTCAAAAGTGATGTTTTAAAGCTTCAAGAAATAGGTGAAGTATTTTACTCTGATAACTTTACAGGTATAAAGAGCTTAAATTCTAGTTCTTTTAAAGGTGAGGTAAGAGCAGGAAAGTATGATTACTTTGATTTTAAATTTAAGATATCAGATTTAAGTCCTGAGGAAACATATGATATATTAACTGCTTTTAGGGATAATAGAAAATATTATAGACTAAAAAATGGTGAATTCTTAGACTTAGAAGAAATAGAGCTTAAAAAGTTTTTAAAGCTTTTAGATTCTTTAGAAGAAGGCTCTGAAATTAATAATAATACTATAGAGATAAATAAGGCTAAGGGGGTATACCTAGAGGATTATCTTGAAGAAGAGGATATTAAGTATGTTAAGGGAAGAAGAGGATTAAAATCCTTAAAAAATTCCTTAGTTAAGTTAAAGCATAAAGATTTTCCACTTCCAGAGATTAATGCAAAGCTTAGAAGCTATCAAAAAGATGGATATGTATGGCTTAAGACCTTAGACTTTCTTGGTTTTGGAGGAATACTAGGAGATGAAATGGGACTTGGTAAAACCCTTCAAACTATTACTTTTTTAGCATCGAATAAGGGTAAAAAGGCTATAATTATTGCTCCAACTTCCTTAGTGTATAACTGGAAAAGTGAATTTTTAAAGTTTGCACCTAATGTAAAAACTGCAGTTTTAAATGGAACTCCAACTGAAAGAGAGTATATTATAAATAATTATGAAGAATATGATGTACTTATTACTACTTATAATTTATTAAAGAGAGATATGAATCTTTATGAAAATATAGAGTTTGATTACTGCATTATTGATGAAGCTCAAAATATCAAAAATGCTAATTCTCAAAATGCTAAGATGTGCAAGGCTATAAAGGCTTCAAGAAAATTTGCCTTAACCGGTACTCCTTTAGAAAACTCTTTAATGGAGCTTTGGTCTATTTTTGATTTTATAATGCCAGGATATCTTTATGATGAGAAGAAGTTTACTACAAGATATCATAGAAGACTTAATGAGGATGAAGTTATTATAAAAGAAGTAACAAGAATGATTAAGCCATTTATAATGAGAAGATATAAAAAGGATGTTATATTAGAACTTCCTGATAAAATAGAGAAAAAACTTATAGTTCCAATGACTGAAGAACAAAAAGAGGTATATGGAACCTATGCTAAATATGCTAAAGATCTTATAGAAAAGAAGGTTCAAGATAATGAATTTAAGAAGAGTAAAATAGAGATTTTAGCCTTTATAACTAAGCTTAGACAGATATGTATTGATCCATCTGTAACTATGGAAAACTATGCAGGAGGAAGTGGTAAAATAGAAGCCCTTCTTGATTTAGTGAGCCAAAGTATTTCAGAAGGACATAAGATATTAGTATTTTCTCAATTTACTTCAGTACTTAAAAATATAGCTAAGGAATTTAAAATGAATGACATAACTTATAGCTATTTAGATGGTCAAACACCTTCAAAGCTGCGTGGAAAGCTTGTTGAAGATTTTAATAATGACGAAAATACTTCTGTATTTTTAATTTCTCTAAAAGCAGGAGGAACAGGTTTAAATCTTACAAGTGCAGATGTAGTTATACATTTTGATCCTTGGTGGAATCCAGCAGTTGAAGACCAGGCTACAGATAGAGCTCATAGAATTGGTCAAAAGAATGTAGTTGAAGTTATTAAGATGATTTCTGAAGGAACTATAGAAGAAAGAATAGTAGATCTTCAAGAAGAGAAAAAAGAACTTATTGAAAAAGTAGTTGGAGAAGGGGTAGAGCTTGATACTAAATTTGATACCTTCTCAGATAAAGATATTTTATCTTTATTTAATAAAAATTTATAAAAGATGCTTTACAAAATAATGTAAAAGGTGTATTATATAAGCAAGACAAAGAGGTCTGAAAGTTAGTTATTTTACTTTCAGACCTCTTTTATTTTATAAATTAAGAGGAAACATACATAACCCTAAAAGACTAAGATTTGTTTTAACTCAAATATTCTAACCCTTCCTCTTAGTTTATACGAAAATAAGCTTACTTCACTTTATAAAAATATAAAGTTTTAATAAACTTACGTTTGTAAGATTTAAGCCCCTGAAAGACCATAGTGCCCCCCAAGTACTATGGTCTTTTCCCATGATTAACTTTTTGTTAAGACATTTATATATGTTACATATTTCTTGAAATTTACATATTATATTTTGAAAGGAAAATATATTAAGGGAGGTATGATGATATGGAGAATATTATGAGTTATATTAACAGTGATGCACTTGTATTGATTCCAGTTCTCTGTATCTTAGGACTTATTATAAAACAAACAGGATTTATTAAGATTAAATATATTCCTGTTATACTATTAGCTTTTGGGATAGTTCTTGGAGTCTTAGTTGTAAGCTTTGATATCCAAGGTGTTATAAATGGAATTCTAGTTACAGGTGTGTCAGTCTATGTAGATAAGTTTGTGTGTAAGCAAAAAGATAATAAAAAAAATAAATAATTAGTTATTTATTGGTTTATACCAGCAGAAGGTTACTGTTGAGATAAACCTTTTTTTAATGAAAATGAAAGTAAAAATAGAAGTATAAGAGTTATAAAAGCTTCTACTCTTATGTATAATAATATATAAATTATATTTAGGAGCTTTGATAATGGATGAAATTTTATCATATGTTACAGAACAGGCAATTATACTTATCCCTGTATTATATATTTTAGGGATGATATTAAAGGGAACTGAAAAGTTTAATGACAAGTATATTCCAATTGCACTTTTACCTATAGGTATTATTTTTTCAATTTGGATGATGGGTTTATCAGTAAATACTGTTATTCAAGGAATATTAGTTACAGGTGCTGCTGTATATGTAAATCAACTTATTAAACAGGGGAAAAAACAATAGATATTTAAGATCCTGCTCACAAGAACTGTATTTTTCAGCTTTTGTGGGCTTTTTTGCTATATAATCTAAACTGAAAGTCAATAATATTCTGGATAATTATCATGGTTTCAGTAAACTTTTAGTGTTAAAGATGTAAAGATTTCATTATTTGTGGAAAAAAATTATAAAATTTCAAAAAAGAAGTTGACAAATATAAAAGAGGCGTATATACTAAAAAGCATACAAATATTATATGATTAATAAGACATGAAAAACAGCTTATTCTATAGGGAGGGATAAAGTTGAAAAAGGATGTATTAAATGGTAACAACATAGAAATTTTAAAAGATATTCTATCAAATATTAAATATGGTACTGTAACTTTAGTGATTCAGGATAATGTTTTAATACAGATAGATAAAAATGAAAAAATAAGACTTAAATAAGGATAAGTTATATCTGACTGGAAAACCAGAGGACATACTTCAAAAATTGAAGTGTGTCCTTTTTGTCTTTAAAAGAAAGGAGAAGTGTAGATGGGAAAAATAAATTTAAATGAATGTAGTGTTCCTATTAGGGAAAAAAGACTTGGCTCTATTACTAGATTTCAAGGTAATGCAGCAACTTTAGTTGAGAAATCTCATTCATGTAAACTGAAAGATTGTGCAGGAGGTTTTTCACAGTGTAAGGCTTGTAATGCTACCTTTGCTTTTTGTCAATTATCCATGATAAGTGACGTAGCTATTGTAAATCATGCACCTATTGGATGTGCTGGAGATTTCTTTTGTTTTAATTTTACCTATAGAGTTGAACAAGCAAAAAGAAATCTTCCTCCAAGAATAGGTCGATATTTTAGCACTGGTATTGAGGAAAAAGATACGGTTTTTGGAGCTATAAAAAAATTAGAAGCAACAGTTAAAGAAGCATATGAAAGAGTGAAACCAAAAGCCATATTCATAACTACATCTTGTGCTTCAGGAATTATTGGTGAGGATATAGAACAAGTAGCAGAAAGTTTAAGCAATGAATTAGGTATTCCAGTAATATCTTGTTCTTGTGAAGGTTTTAGATCAAAAGTTTGGACAACAGGATTTGATGCAGCTTATCATTCAGTTTTAAGAAAAATTGTAAAGCCACCTAAAAAGAAAAGTAAAAAAGTTAATATAGTTAACTTCTGGGGAAGTCATATTTTTGAAAAATTATTAGAAAGACTTGGATATGAAGCTCAGTATATAATGCCTTTTTCTACCATTGAAGATTTGGAGAAAATTTCTGAAGCAGCAGCAACTATTCATATTTGTCCTTCACTAAGTACATATATGGGTGCAGCTTTAGAGCAGGAGTTTAAAGTTCCAGAAATAAAAGTACCTCCAGCTTATGGTGTAAAGGGAACTAATATATGGCTTAAAGAACTTGGAAGAGTATTAAATAGAGAGGATGAAGTAGAAAAAATAATTAAGGAAGGTCACGAGAAAGTTGAACCTCTTATTAAAAAGTATAGAGAAAAGTTTAAAGGTAAAAGAGCCTATGTAACAAGTGGACCAGCACATGGACAAGCTATAATAGCTCTTCTTAGAGAATTAGGATTTGAAATAGCTGGTACCTCAACTTTTCACCATGATCCTATCTATGATAATAAGTGTGAAAGCTTAGATGTGTTAAAACAAGATATTGATAATTATGGTGATATAAAAAATTATACTGTATGTAATAAACAGGCTTATATACTTGTAAATTCATTGATAAGAACTAAACCTGACATAATGATTGCAAGACATGATGGTATGACATTATGGGGTGCAAAACTTGGAATACCAAGTCTATTAATAGGAGATGAGCAGTTAGGTTTTGGTTATGAAGGAATTATTAATTATGCAGAAAGAATTGAAGAAACACTAGATAGTATTGAATTTGTAGCTAATTTATCTAAACATAGTTCAATGCCATACTCAAAGTGGTGGATAAATCAAGGGCCTGAAGCTTATTTAGGAGGGGATGAAAAATGCCAAAATTCATAGAACAACCAAGATTCTCATGTGCTTTAGGTGCTATGCAGAGTGTTGTGGCAATTAAAAAAGGAGTACCTATTTTACATTCTGGGCCAGGATGTGGTACTAAAATAACAAAATTAATTGGACAGGGTGAAGGATATGCGGGAGGAAGTAGTATTCCTTGTAGCAATACAGAAGAAAAAGATGTAGTTTTTGGTGGAGAAAAAAGGCTAAAGGAAGTAATTGATGGTTCCTTGAAGGTTCTTGATGGTGATTTATATGTGGTTTTAACAGGATGTACTTCAGCTATTGTAGGAGATGATGTTGGTGGTGTTGTTTCAGAATATCAAGAAAATGATGTGCCAATAGTTTATGTTGAAGGTGGAGGATTTAAAAGTAATAACTATGTAAGTCATAGCAAGGTAGTTAATGCCATCATTGATCAATATGTTGATAAGTTCAAGGAAAATACTGAAGTAGAAGAAGGATTAGTTAATCTCTTTGCTACAGTACCCTATCAAGATCCTTATTGGAATGGAAACCTTGAAGAACTTAAAAAGCTTTTAGAAGCTATAGGTTTAAAGGTAAATGTACTTTTTGGAAATGAATCAAAAGGTGTAGAGGAGTGGAAGAGAATACCTAATGCTCAATTTAATATTCTTGTAAATACCTGGGCAGGCTTAGATATTGTTAAACACTTAGAAAGAAAGTATAAAACTCCATATATTCATTTTCCATACCTACCTATTGGAGGAATTGAGACTTCTAGATTTCTTAGAAAAGTTGCTGAAAAGGCAGGGTTAGATAAAACTAAAGTGGAGAATTTTATTCAAAAGGAAGAGGTTAAATATTATTCTCATATAGAAAAAACGGCAGATTTTATGCTGGAGTTTAGATATGGTATACCAAGAAGATTTTATAGTATAGCAGATGCTACTTATGCATTAGGTTTTAGTAGATTTCTACTTAATGAATTAGGAATAATACCAGCTAAACAATTTATAGTTGATAACACACCTGAAAAATATATAGATAATATTAAAAGTAATTTTGAAAATATTTCTGAGTTTAAGAAAAGAGATGTAGAAGTTATTTTTAATCCAGATGCTGGCTTTAATGCAGCTGAAATTGAAAAAGATTTTAATCTAAATAAAGATAAAAGAACTTTAATTTTAGGAAGTGGATGGGATAAAGATTTAGCAGAAAGAATAAAGGCTGATCTTTTAATAATAAGTGTACCAGTTACCTATAGGTTAATTTTAAACTGCGGTTATGCAGGTTATAGTGGAGGCCTAAGGGCAATTGAAGATATATATGACAGAGTACTTGGGACATACAGATAAATTTTAATAGAAAAGGGGATTTTAATTATGGCAGAAAAAAAGATAAGACAAGTTGCAATATATGGTAAAGGAGGAATTGGAAAATCTACAACTACTCAAAACTTAACAGCTGGACTTTCTGAATTAGGTAAAAAAATCATGGTAGTGGGATGTGATCCTAAGGCTGATTCTACAAGATTATTGTTAAATGGGTTAGCTCAAAAAACTGTACTTGATACTTTAAGAGAAGAAGGAGAAGACATAGAATTAGATGCTATTATGAAAACTGGACTAAATGGAATAAAATGCGTTGAATCAGGCGGTCCAGAACCAGGAGTTGGATGTGCAGGACGTGGAATTATTACTTCTATAAGTATGCTTGAAAATCTAGGTGCTTATACTGATGATCTTGATTATGTATTTTACGATGTTTTAGGAGATGTTGTCTGCGGTGGATTTGCAATGCCTATAAGAGAAGGAAAGGCAAAGGAAATTTATATTGTAGCTTCAGGGGAAATGATGGCTTTATATGCAGCTAATAATATCTGCAAAGGTATTAAAAAATATGCATTAAAAGGTGGAGTAAGACTTGGAGGAATCATTTGTAATTCAAGAAATGTTGATAGAGAAATTGAACTTTTAAGAGCTTTTGCTAAAGAACTTGGTACTCAGCTTATATACTTTGTTCCTAGAAATAATGTAGTTCAAAGAGCAGAAATTAGAAAGAAAACTGTTATAGATTACGCTCCTGAAAATGCACAGGCAGAAGAATATAGACAGTTAGCTAAAGCTATTGATGAAAATACTAACTTTGTTATTCCTAAACCAATGACTCAGGAAAGACTTGAAGAAATACTTTTTGAGTATGGTTTAATGGATGAAATAGAAGATAATTACTCAATTTAAGGAAATTAGGGAGCAATATTTATGATAAAAATTAAAGGCTTAAAAAAATCTTTCAATAGCAAAAATGAAAGAGTAACAGTATTAAAAGGTATTGATTTGGAAATTCAAGACGGAGATTTATTTGGAATTGTAGGATTCAGTGGAGCAGGAAAATCAACACTTATAAGATGTCTAAATGCTCTTGAAAAGGCTGATGAAGGGAAAATATTAATTAATGATCAAGATATAACAAAACTTAATAAAAATTCTCTAAGAACTGCTAGAAAGAAGATTGGCATGATTTTTCAACAATTTAATCTTTTTGATTCTAAAACTGTTTATGAAAATATTGCCTTCCCATTAGAAATTTCTGGTATCAGCAAGGAAGAAATAAAGATAAGAGTAGATGAAATTTTAGATCTTGTAGGCTTAAAAGATAAAGCTAATTTTTATCCATTACAGTTAAGTGGTGGTCAAAAACAGAGAGTTGGAATTGCAAGAGCACTTTCAATAAAACCAGATGTACTTTTAAGTGATGAAGCTACATCTGCTCTTGATCCTGAAACTACATATTCCATATTAGAACTTCTAAAAGATATTAATAAGAAATTTAATATAACAATTATTTTAATAACTCATGAACTAGAGGTGTTAAAGTATGCTGCAAATAATATGGCAGTATTAGAAGATGGAAAAATTGTTGAAAAAGGCAGTACAGAAAGTTTGTTTTTAAATCCTAAAAGTGAAACTTTAAAGAAATTTATAAACATTTCAGACAGTTTTTCTAGAAATAAAAAGTTTATAGGTGGTGAAGGAATATGAGTGATGAATTATTTAGGCTTCTTTTAAATGCATCATTAGAAACTTTATATTTTATATATGGTTATTATTTCATCAATCATTGCTTCATTAATAGGAATTCCACTAGGAATTTTACTAGTAGTAACAGATAAAAATGGAATTTGTCCATTAGTTAAAGTTAATAAGCTTATTTCAGGTTTGATAAACATTGTAAGATCCATGCCTGAAATGATTCTAATAATTGTTCTTTTACCTTTAGCAAAGTTTTTAACTGGCAGCAGTTTAGGAGCAAATGCAGCTATTGTTTCTATATCAATTGGCTCTGCTCCTTTAATTGCAAGGGTTATTGAAAATAGTTTAAAGGAAATTGAAGATGGAAAAATAGAGGCAGCTGAAGCTATGGGGGCAGGGAACTTTGAAATAATAACAAAGGTTTTAATCCCTGAAACCCTTCCTTCAATTATTAGAGGGATAACTATATCAGTAATTGGAATTGTAGGCTTTACTGCTATGGCTGGTGCAATTGGTGCTGGGGGCCTCGGCAGCCTTGCAATAAGATATGGTTATCAAAGATTTAGGACAGATGTACTTATTGGAACAGTTTTTGTTTTATTAATTATAGTACAGGCAATTCAGCTATTAGGTGATCTAATGGCTAGATGCATTAATAAAAAAAGATATAAATTTGAATAGTAAAGGCGGGGATTAAAATGAAGAAAAGAATATTTATGTTGTTTGTAGTACTAATTTTTTCCACAGGAGTATTAGCAGCATGCACTAAAAGCAATAATTCATCAAGTAAAACCTTAAAGATTGGGGCTTCAATTAGTCCCCATACTGAAATTCTTGAACATATTAAACCAGCTCTTAAGGAAAAAGGAGTTGATTTGGAGATTATTAGTTTTGATAGTGATGATGAATTGAATCCAGCTTTAGATGAAAAACAAATAGATGCAAATTACTTTCAACATATTCCATATTTAGAATCGGTATCAAAAGAAAAAGGTTATGATTTTAAATCAGCAGGTAAAATTCACATTGAACCAATAGGTTTATATTCAAATTATATCACTTCATTAGATGATTTAAAGGATGGAGATAAAATAGGTATTCCTAATAATTCATCCAATGAATATAGGGCACTTAAGCTTTTAGAGGATAATGGAATTATTAAGCTAAAGAGTGGATTAGATGATTATAGTGCTACTCCAAGTGATATTATAGATAATCCTAAGAATTTAAAAATTATTGAAATTGATGCAGCTGTACTTCCAAGGAGTCTTGATTCTTTAACAACAGCAGTAATCAATACTAACTATGTTATTTCAGCAGGAATAGATACTAATTCTGCAATTGTTATAGAAAGCAGTGATTCACCTTATGCAAATATTGTGGCAGTTAGAAGTGGTGATGAAGAAAGGGAAGATATAAAGATTCTTATTGATGAATTAAAATCTGAAGATGTTAAAGAATTTATAAAAGATAAATACGGAAAAGCTGTAATACCAGCATTTTAAAAAGGAGAGATCTTATTATGTCATACAGAGTAGCTTTTGTTTCAACTGATGGAAAGGTAGTTAATGCTCACTTTGGTAAAGCTACTAAGTTCCATATAGTTGAAGTTAATGATAGTGATTATAAATATATTGAAAGCAGGGACAACATACCTGCATGTAACAATTTTGAACATTCAGAAGGCAGTATGCAGGCTGCTATTAATAACATAAATGACTGCAAGGCTGTTTTTGCATTAAAAATAGGAAGGGGAGCCTCTATTGCTTTAAAAGAAAACAATATTGAACCTATAGAGGCACCTTACTTCATTACAGATATATTAGAAAAACTTATTAAATCAAAGGTTAAATTATTTTAGGGGGTATAAGTCATGGGAGGAATAACATTAATTAAAGATCCAAAAAACTTAAAACATCATAAAGATACAAATTTTAAGCATTTATCAAAAGTTCATCCTTGCCTTGGAGGGGAAGCTCACTTTAAATATGGAAGAATTCACCTTCCTGTAAGTCCAACTTGTAATATACAGTGCAAATTCTGTAAAAGAGGCTTTAATAAATCAGAAATTAGACCTGGAGTAAGTTCTCTTTTACTTAAACCAGAAGAAACTGTAGAAACAGTTAGAAAGGCACTTAAACTTTGTCCTGAAATAAAGGTTGCAGGTATTGCAGGACCTGGAGATACTTTAGCAACAGATTATGCTATAAGAACTTTTGAATTATTAAAAGAAGAATTCCCAGAGCTTGTATTCTGCTTAAGCACTAATGGTTTAAAGCTTTATGAAAAAGCTGAAAGAATTGCAAAGGCTGGAGTTAAGACTTTAACAGTAACAGTTAATGCTATTGATCCAGATATTCAAAAGAATATTATTTCTTTTATTATAGATGAAAATTGTAAAAAACTAGAAGGGAGAGAAGCGGCTGAAAAGTTAATAGAAGCTCAGCTTAAAGGTATAAAAAGAGTAAGTGAATTAGGCGTAATAGTTAAAATAAATAGTGTTTTAATTCCTGGAGTTAATGATGAGCATATTCCAGAAGTAGCAAGAGTTACTAAGGAGCTTGGAGCATCTATTTTAAATATAATACCTCTTATTCCTCAAAATGAAATGGCTCATTTTGAAGCACCAAGCTGTGAACTTCTTGAAGAGGTAAGAGTGAAAGCTGGTGAGTATCTAGATGTATTTAGACACTGCAAACACTGCCGTGCAGATGCCTGCGGTATTCCTGGCAAAGGACAAGATCTTCACAAATTATTATATGACAAAGAAGTTGTTGAAACTTTTTCACACGGCTAAAAGCAAAATTAAGACCAGCTAATAATAGTCAAGTAAATTTTAAAAAATAATATTTTTTAAAAAAGGGTATAGCAAACAAACCATTTGTAAAACACGAATAGTTACAAAAAATGTAAATCAATTAAGCGGCACTATTTTGAGAAGTATTTTCTAAAAACATTTGTTTATGTATTTTAGGATTTCGTAACTCAAATGGAGTTTGGTTTCGAAGTACTGCAAAGATATAATTTATTAATTTGTGCATTATAGCAACTAAAGCAACTTTAGCTTTTTTGCCT
>NZ_FPBY01000166.1 GCF_900116755.1 Clostridium sp. DSM 8431 | reverse complement strand
TCTAAATACTGGTCATAAGTATAGTACCTTCTATCTGTTGGAGTTCTTTTGGCTTTTAATATATCTTCTCTATCCCAACGTTGTAAAGTTTTCACACTTACACCTAGTAATTCTGCAAAGTCTTTAGGTTTATAATTAGTTATATGTTTATTCATGTTAATCTCACCTCTCGGGTACATATCAACATTTTCAAACACATTTGTACACCTTTTTATTAACTATAGACTTCCTCCTTTTCTACAGCTTAATTTTATCCTTATATAGATACATAATCCATTTAATTAGCTAACATTAATCTAACATTTTTGTCACTTAAGAAAAAACTGCGAAGACTTAGGGAATGTTATATAAACTGCTGTATACTCTCTTTGTTTTGATGAAATCTTAATATTTAAATGAATTTTATCACTTAATTTTTTACATAAATAAAGTCCTATACCTGTAGCATTTTTAATCTGTCTTCCATTATTACCTGTAAAGCCTTTATCAAATACTTTATCTAAATATTTATCTTCTATTCCTATCCCATTATCCTTTATCATTAAGGTAATGGAATTATCATTTTCAGTGCACTTAAACTCTAATATTTTTTCATCTTTATCTAAATATTTTAATGAATTAGATATAATCTGACCTAAAATAAATTCTATCCATTTCCTATCAGAATACACATCTAAATCTAAATTTTCTTTAACAATTTTCACTCTTTTCTTAATTAAAATCTTAGAGTACTTTCTAATAGAATTATTAACTATTTTCTCAATGTTGCTCTTTTTAATTAAGAAATCCTTATTTACACTACCACTTCTTGCATAAAATAAAGCCTGTTCAATATAATACTCAATTTTAACTAAATCCTCTTCTATACTTTCAGTCACCTTATTTTTGTGATTTTCAATTGTAAGTTTTGAAGAAGCAATAGGTGTTTTAACTTCATGAACCCAAAGCTCTATAAATTCTCTAAACTCCCTTTCCCTTAAATCTATGCTATTAATCTTATCATTCATAGATTTATTACATTTTCTTAAGATATCAATAAACTCTCTATATTCAGCATCATTTGGTTCATTAATAATTTCACTTAAAAGAAACTTTTCATCTAAATTATCTAAAACTGAATTTACTTCTTTAAAAAATATATTTTTCTTTCTATATTCATAAAAAAACACTAAAAATAATGAAGAAACATATAGTATGTCAATAATGATAATAGCTGTTAAGTTAACTTTGCAGATATAAAGAATCATAGATATAAACATCATTATTACTGCATTTGCCATTAAAATTAATAGTCTTTCAGATAAGTATTCCTTTAAATCCATAAAATATCCTCCTTTTACTTTAAAAAGCAGTGGTAAAATTAATACCACTGCCTATTATTTCATAAGTATATATCCTTGACCCCTTTTAGTTTTAAGCATGTCACAAGCTCCAATTCCCTCTAGTTTCTTTCTAAGTCTATTAACATTTACCGTCAAGGTATTATCATCAATAAACTCATCACACTGCCACAAAGCATCCATAAGATCATTCCTTGGAACTATACTTTCCTTCTTATTCATAAGAGTTAATAAAATCCTGCTTTCATTTTTTGTAAGTTCGCAAGATTTATTATTATAGGAAATCATACCCTTATCTAAACTAAAAATTAAATCTTTATATACAAAGTTGCTTTCAGAATAATTTTTATAACTCCTCTTTAATACAGCACCTATCCTGGCTAGTAATATTTCTGTATTAAAAGGTTTAGTTACAAAATCATCACATCCAAGATTCATTCCCCTAAGCTCATCTATTTCACTTTGACGGCTTGTAATTATAATAACAGGAACCTCTGATTTCTTTCTAATTTCACTTAATATATAAAAACCATCATAAAAAGGTAGATTAATATCTAGAAGAATAAGATTTGCATTACTATTTAAAGCTAAACCTATTATATTTTTAAAATCTTCAGAATAAGAACATTCATATCCATATCTACTTAAAAATTCACATAATTCAGTTCTTATTTTAAAGTCATCTTCAATGACAAATAAATTATTCATAGTTTTCCTTTCTACCAAGCATGAATTGTATTTTTATGTAGTAAGTGTAAAATATAGATATTAGTCTCATATCCACACTTTTCACCTCTTAGGCCTATTTTACAGCATTTATACTTTTTTTCTTTTATCTTCTTTACCTTTTTATTATCCATTCTACTTCTCCAAAACCTATAATAGTGGTGCTACAAGTCTTATTATAGCTCTTAAAAATCTATTAGACCACTTTATTTTCTTAGTATCTTCTAAAGTAATTCTTCTACAACTTTTAAAAGTTTCTTCAAAATCCTTTTTAATATCCTTAATACTTTCTGTTTTATAAAGATATGTACCACATTCAAAATGTAAATAAAGGCTACGATAATCAAGATTGATAGTTCCTACTGTAGCAATTTCATCATCACTTAAAAACACTTTAGAATGTACAAAGCCTGGAGTATATTCATAAACCTTAACTCCTGCTTCAATAAGCTGTGCATAATAGGACTTTGTAATTATATGAACATACCATTTATCTTCAATATGAGGAGTTACTAGTCTAACGTCAATACCACTTTTTGCTGCTATAGTTAAAGATGTCAATACTTCGTTATCAATTATTAAATAAGGTGTATATATATACACATAATCCTTAGCTCTATTTAAAATGCTCATATATATAGATTCACCTATAAGCTCACCATCATAAGGACTATCTCCATATACTTGAACATATCCATCATTAAGCTCTACATTATTTACAGGTTTAAAAGGTAAATACTTATCATAATCAATAGTTCTATTGTCAATTACAGACCACATCTTTAAAAACATAGTTGTAAAGCTCCAAACTGCATCTCCCTTAAGGATAACAGCAGAGTCTTTCCAATATCCAAATCTCTCTATTTCATTAATATATTCATCTGCTAAATTTAAGCCTCCAGTAAAGGCTGTTTTTCCATCAATAACCGTTATTTTTCTATGATCTCTATTATTTAATACAGAAGATAAAACAGGCATAACCTGATTAAATACATGAACCTTTATTCCAAAGCTTTCAAGTTTTTTTGAATAATTGTTTGGAAGGGTTCTTGCACATCCAAAATCATCATAAATCAGTCTTACATCAACACCTTCTGAAACTTTTCTTTTTAGTATTTCTAAAATTGAATCCCACATTAATCCTTCACCAATAATAAAGTATTCCATAAATATAAAGTGTTTAGCTTTTTCAAGTTCTTCTAGAAATACTGGAAAGAATTCCTCTCCTGAAGAAAAATATTTAGATGATGTGTTTTTGTAAATTGGATAACCTGATGAATTCTTTGTATATCTAATAATATTTGAAGCAGACTTATCAATACCTTCTATCTCTTTAATTATGTCTTCATTATCATCATAGTATTTATCTACATTTTTTAAACTCTTTTCTATTCTCTTTCTTAATCTTTTTCTTGCTTTGCTTCCACCAAATATGAGATATAAAAAGCCTCCAAATATAGGTAAAAGCAAAATAGGTATTGCCCACGCCAACTTATAAGAAGGATTATCTGTTCTTCCTATAATGTATATTACCAGTGCTAACCCTAAAAATAATGAGAAAAAGTAAAAATATATAAACTGATTAGTTAGAGATAAAACCCAAAATAATATTATACCAAGCTGCAATAATATTAATAAACCTGTTATTGCAACTCTATTAAATATAAGTTTTAAAAATTTATTCATTATTCCTCCTATAGATTAATTATTAAAAAATCATCATAAAACCCATATTTCATTACCCTAAAGATTCCTTTATACCCTTAACTATATATAGAAATTTTAAATTGACAATTTTCATCTATAATTTTATTAAAAGCCTGTGGATTATTAATATAGCCAGTTTGAACAATTAATGAAAGAGTTTCCCTTTCTAATAATACAGTAAAATCTTTAAATTTTGTACCCCTCTAAGCAGTTACTAAAACTTATAAAAATTATAGAATCTTATTTTTCATTCCTTTTTCAATGCACATGCTTTTGCAATAGATAAATCTATGGAAATTCAATTTTTTTATATTGAACAGGTACGTTTTTTAGTATTTCATCAGTTTCTTTATAATACTCTATTTTATTAGCTAATATTTTATTATAGATAAATCTAGTATATCAAAAAGCTTTTGCTAAATATTCTTTTGGTTCTAAGTTTGAACTATTTATACTAAATTATATAATAAATCAAAAAAATTACAAGAAAAAATATAATACCAATCTAAATTACTTTATGAATCTTTATCTTATTTACTCAAAAAAACAAAAGAGTTAATATTCTATTAAAGATTCATTCCCTAAGCTAAAGACTATAGGGGATGAATCCTAACTAATTTTTAAAAAATTAATATTGTTTTTTCTAACTCTAATTTTTTTAAAACAAAATTGCCAATATAATATACATCTGCACCTCTATTATTAACCATTGAAAATTATTTTACTTCTTTCTAAAGTATCAGTTAAAAATGAAATAGTAACCCCATAATTAGTTATATTAACATTTTTTTCTCTGCAAAGCTCTATTCTATTTAATACTGTTTTTCTAGTAATCATACATGCACCACAGTGAATTACAAGCTTATATTCTTCAATATCCTCTGGGAAATTATGTCCTGCCCTAAATTGTATATCAAGCTCTCCTCCTACAAACTTATTAAGAAGTTTTGGAATTTTTACTCTTCCAATATCCTCATGGGATATATTATGGGTACAGCTCTCTGAAATAAGAATTTTATCTCCTGGTTTTAAATTTCTTATGGCATTAACCCCTTCTATAAATTCCTTAATATCACCTTTTTGCCTTGCAAGTAACATAGAAAAACTAGTAAGAGGTATACTTTCAGGCACTATTTTATTTACTGTTTTAAAAGCTTGAGAATCTGTAATTACAAGATCTACATTCTTAATATTCTTTAAAGCCTCTTCAAGCTCAGTATCTCTTACAACATAAGACTTTATTCCATGGTCTAAGCAGTCTCTTATACACTGAACTTGTGGAAGTATAAGTCTTCCCTTTGGAGCTTCTGAATCTACAGGAATAACTAAAACTACAGTTGAATTATAAGGAAGAAGATCTCCCACAATGGGAAGCTCCTCTTCTTCTTTAAGAAGTATATCAATAAGTTTATCCTTTAATTCAATTATTCCTAAATCTTCTTTAGTTGAAACAAAAATATAATCATCTGAAAATTCTTCTATCTTTCTTTCAGCTTCATCTATCTTTTCTTTATCCACTTCATCAATTTTATTTATTACAAGGATAAAATTGATATTAAATTTCTTAAACTCTTTTCTCATTTCTCTATAGTTTTCAAAATCCAAATCATTAATATCCATTAAATAAATAGCAATATCTGTTGAATTTATGCACTGAAGAGTCTTTTTAACTCTGAGAGAACCTAGAGATGATTTATCTCCTATACCAGCAGTATCAGTAAATAAAACAGGGCCTGCCGGAAGAAGTTCCATGGCCTTAGATACAGGATCTGTTGTTGTACCTTCTTCCTTTGAAACTATTGCAATATCTTGCCCAATAAGTCTATTTATTAAGGAAGATTTTCCTGAATTAGTTTTTCCATAAATAACAATATGTTTTCTATTTGATTTAGGCGTTTCATTTAAATTACTCATTATATCTCTCTTTTCTTTTTATTCTTTAAAAAAGTTATGTTGTCTCCCCTTGATATTTCTATCTTATAACCTGCATTTTCTATTCTTTTCTTTATACATACCCTACATTCTGCTGCTTCATCACCTGTACATAACTTTCCATCATACAAGGCATATTTTTCTCTAACATTTACTGGTGAAAGATTTGGCATAACAACATTAGCGCCTGCCTTAAGTCCTTTTTCTCTTCCTAAGGGATCTATAGAACCAAGAGCTGTTGTAGCAGGAATAAGACAATCAGGAAGAAGAAGCCTTAAAAGCGCTAAAAGAGTTATAGTATCTTTAGCTGTTCCTCCCTTTTCATTTCCTAAAGGGGTATCCTTTTTAGGTATAAATGGTCCTATTCCACACATCTCTGGATTTAACTCTTTTAAATATATCAAATCTTCTACTAAATCTTTATTAGTTTGACCTGGAAGGCCAACCATAAAGCCTGAGCCCACCTGATAACCTATCTTTTTTAAATTGGCTAAACATTGTCTCCTGTTATCAAAGGATGCACCTACATGAAGTTTTTCATACAAACTTCTAACAGCTGTTTCATGTCTTATTAAATATCTGTCAGCCCCAGCTTTAAACATCTTTTCATAGGATTCATAACTTCTTTCGCCTATTGAAAGTGTTATAGCTGATGATGGATGCTCCTTTTTAATTGTACTTATAATGTCCACCATTACTTCATCTGTAAAAAAAGGATCTTCTCCACCTTGAAGAACAAAAGTCTTATACCCAAGCTTTTCTCCTATATCTACACAAGCAAAAATTTTTTCTTTAGATAATCTATATCTATCAATCTTTTTATTGTCAGCTCTAATGCCACAGTATTTACAATTTCTTTTGCATATATTACTAAATTCAATAAGTCCTCTCACATATACAGAATCACCATAAAACTTTTTTCTAGTTTCATCTGCTCTCTTTAAAAGAAGCTTTCTATTCTCTTCATCTAAGTTGTCTAAAAGATACAATAACTCCTCTCTTTCAGCATTATTGGTATTATATAACTTCTCTATAATAGACCTTATCCCCAAATTTTTTCCCCCCTAAAATAATTTTCTTTCAAAAACCAAAATCCAATAAAAAAAGTAGCTTTCTATAAATATTCTTAAAGCTTTACATAAACAAAGTGACTAACGCCAC
Source organism: Clostridium sp. DSM 8431 (assembly GCF_900116755.1). Taxonomy (GTDB): domain Bacteria; phylum Bacillota; class Clostridia; order Clostridiales; family Clostridiaceae; genus Clostridium. Next base: position 252 of record NZ_FPBY01000166.1, on the reverse strand, counting down.
CCTTTTTAGCGCAAGAAGTCACTTTGTCTGCCACATAAAAGATTTAAAAATATTTCATTACTAAAATTCAATTCTTTATTTTTCTTTTGATTCTTTCTAAAGCACTACAATTATTTTTTAATGCATTTGACAACTTCCATATAAGAAAGCCAGTCAAAATCAGTGTTTAACATCAAAAAAATTTTATATTTTTCTCGTATTTGAAATACTAAATAGTGTAGACGAATATTTATATATTTTTCTACTAAACCT
>NZ_FPBY01000254.1 GCF_900116755.1 Clostridium sp. DSM 8431 | reverse complement strand
AGATAAGAAAATTAATATCAATTTAGACATGTAATGTTCGTTAGAATAGTAAATAGTTTTCTATCAAATGTTACAACTAGATTATACAAGGGGATGTTGTTTTTGAAAAAATTTAGCAGATTTATTTCAGAGCATAATAAACTTGTGGTGATAATTGGACTATTCTTATTAATACCATCTATATTTGGTTATGCAGCAACAAAAATTAATTATGATATTTTAAGTTATCTACCACAAGATCTAGAATCTACTCAAGGGGAGCAGGTTCTAGATAATATTTTTTCAGATGCATCTACAGGAATATTAATTGTAGATGGAATGAATGGAAAAGATATAGACAAACTTAAAGAAAAGATAAAAGGGATAAAGGGAGTAAGTGATGCTGTATGGTTATATGATGCATTAGACCTTAGTATACCAAAAGATATACTTCCAAGTGAAATAAGTAATAAAATTTATAGTGATGATGCTACAATGATGATAATTAAATTTAATAATTCAACAGCATCAGAAAGTACTTTAAATGCTATAGGGGATATAAAGAAAACTATAAATAATCAGTGCTATTTAAGTGGGATGTCAGCAATATTTAAAGATACAAAAGATCTATCAGATAAAGAAACAGCTTTATATGTTTTAGTTGCAGTGGCATTATCTATATTAATTTTGTTATTATCAATGGAATCAACAATTGTTCCTTTTGTATTTATGATTTCAATTGGTTTTGGAATAATATATAACATGGGAAGCAATATTCTTTTTGGAGAGATTTCATATATAACAAAGGCCCTAGCTGCAGTTCTTCAATTAGGTGTAACTATGGATTATTCTATTTTCTTAATGAATAGATATGATGAAGAACTTAAAAAACATGATTCAAGGCGTGAAGCTATGGCAGAAGCTATCAGTGCAACTATGCTTTCTATTTTCAGCAAGTTCTCTGACAACAGTAGCAGGTTTTTTAGCTTTATGTACAATGGACTTAACATTAGGTAAAGATATAGGGCTTGTAATGGCTAAAGGAGTGCTTATAGGGGTAATTTGTTCAGTTACAATATTACCAGCCTTTGTATTAACATTTGATAAATTAATTCATAAATTTAGACATAAAACAATAATACCTACCTTCGATAAAGTAAGTTCTGTAGTAGTTAAGAACTATAAATTTATTATTATATTATTTCTATTAACTATGGTTCCAGCCTTTATTGGTCAATCTAAAGCAAAAGTATACTACAATCTAGATGAAACACTTCCAAAGGACACCCCTTCAATAGTTGCCCTAAATAAGATGAAAAATGATTTTAATATGATGACAACACAGTTTTTGTTAGTGGATGATGATACTGAATCTTATAAACTTAAGAAAATGTCAGATGAAATTGAAAAGGTAGATGGAGTAAATGCAGTTATTTCTTATGATAAATTAATAGGTGCAGGTATTCCTGAAGACTTTGTCCCTGAGAATGTTAAAGAAATATTTAAACAGGGTGGTTATAATATGATTATCGTAAATTCTTCATATAGATCTGCATCTGATGAAGAAAATGCTCAAATTGATAAGATTAATTCTATAGTTAAAGAATATGATGAAAGTGGAATGGTAACAGGGGAAGCTCCGCTAACAAAAGATTTAATAGCTGTTGCTGATACAGATTTTAAGAATGTATCTTTGGCCTCTATATTAGCAACATTTGTTATAATTTTAATTTCTTTCAAGTCAATAAGCATACCAGTATTATTAGTTGCTTCTATAGAATATGCAATATTTATTAATATGGGTATTCCATATTATACAGGAACAGTTATACCTTTTGTTGCAAGTATAGTAATTGGAACAATTCAATTAGGAGCCACAGTAGATTATGCAATACTTATGACTTCTAGATTTAAGGAAGAATTAAATAACGGATATCCTAAAAAAGAAGCATTAATAATTGCAGTTAAGGGAAGTGCAAGATCAATTGCTACAAGTGGATTAACATTCTTTGGGGCTACAGGAGGAGTTGCTCTGATTTCAGACCTTGAACTTATAAAGAGTCTATGCTTTTTAATGGCTAGGGGGCATTAAAAAGTATGGGTGTAATAATTTTAGTATTACCATCATTCTTAATGGTATTTGAAAAGACAATTACAAAAACAACTATAGGCTGGAGAAAGAATAATAAAAGTAATGAAGAAACAATAAGTGCAATTTAAGGGGGAGTTTTTATGAAGAATGCTATGTCAAGAAGAGTCATTGCATTAGTTATGATTGGCTCAATGGTTGGAACAACAACTACTCAGGCTTTAGAAGTAAAGAAGGATGAATCTGTATATGTTAATTTAAATTCAGATGGTGAGATGGAAAAGTATACAGTATCAGATTGGATTCATAGTGATAAAAGTGGAAGTGTAGTTTATGATAAATCAGAACTTAATAATATAAAGAATGTTAAAAGTGATATTAAGCCTAATAAAAGTGGAGAATCTCTAATATGGGATATGGAAGGAAGCGACTTGTATTATCAAGGAACTACAAATAAGGATATACCTATAGATGTAAATATTAAGTATTATTATGAAGATAAAGAAATAGAACCTGAAGATTTAGCTGGTAAGTCTGGAAAAGTAAAAATAGAGATTAATATAAATAATAAGAGTTCTAAGGAAGTAGAGATTAATGGGAAGCAAAGAAATATTTATACTCCTTTCTTAGTTGCAGGTGAAATATCTTTTCCAAATGATAAATTTTCAAATATAACTACAGATGGAGGAGTAATGATATCAGAAGGAAACAATGATATGGTGACTTTTACAAAAACTCCAGGTCTTAAAGATAGCCTAGAGTTTGATTCAATTCCTTTTGACAAAAATTTAGAAAAGTTTGATAAGATAAAAAAGATGACAGATGGAAAAATTACAGTAGAAGCAGATGTAGAAGAATTTTATTTAGGACCAATAATGATTATGGCAGCATCGGATAGTTCTATTCTTGAAGATTTAGATTCTGCCTCTAATTTAAGTGAATATAGAGATATGTTAAGTCAGATGAAGGATAATTATGACAAAATCATAGAGGTTAAGTAGCAGTTACAAAAATGTTATAAAACCTTAGAAAAATGTACTAAAAAATAACAAACTTCAGAAATAGAGATTTATAGATTTGTCTAATAACCTTTAGATGTTTATTAATGATATCACCTCACTAATATGTC
>NZ_FPBY01000316.1 GCF_900116755.1 Clostridium sp. DSM 8431 | reverse complement strand
GAGGTACAAAAGATACCAGGAAATTTGAGTGATATAGAAATCTCGGCTTTTCGAAGCCTTGATATATAAGGGTTAAGAAATATGATTAACCCTAAAAATAATATATTAGAGAGGTGATGATTTTGATAAAGAAAACCTGTAAGGAGTGCAAAAAAGAATTTACTCTTTCAGATTCAGAAATAAAGTTTTATAAGGATAAAAACTTAGAGCTACCTAAGAGATGTAAAGAATGTAGAGATAAGAAGAAAAACTATAAAGAAACTTCTGAAGCTAATAATACTAAAAATAATCAATATATAGATAAACAAAGTATTGATAGATCTAGTACAGAAAAAACTACAGGAAAAACTAATGGAAAGATTTTAAGAAATATAATAATTACAGCAGTAGTTATTATTGCATCATTTTTTGGAATTAATTTAGATTTCTTTAAAGATAATAAACCTGTACAAAATACAAATGAAAGTGTAGCACAGCAAAATTTTTCTTCCTTAAGTTTTAGAAATAGCAATCTTTTAAAAGAACATTTTGAAAAGCATGGAAGTGAATTTGGCTATAAATCTGAAGAGGATTATGTAAAAGGGGCTTTAGCTGTTATTAATTCTCCAACTTCCCTTCATAAAACAGAAGCTGAAGATGGAGATGAAATTTATTATGATAAGAATAAAAATGAAATAGTTTTTATTTCTAAAGATGGATATATAAGAACATATTTTAAACCAAGTGATGGAATAAACTATTATAATAGGCAGTAAAATAAAGCTATAAGAAGAAAACTAGAATTATTTTTCGATATTTTACTTTAAATGGATAAAATGAAGAAAATTGAAAGTAGCCTTTTGTAATAGATTCCAATATAATATAGTAAATAAAAAGTCGATGACGAGAATTAGTAGATATAGGAGTTTAGTTTCCAGAGAATTTGACGTTGGTGCGAGTCAAGTACTGTAGCCTTTATTGAATGGATCTTTGAGATGATACTTGGAAATTTTAAAAAAGTACAGGTATACGGGTGTCTGCCGTTAAAAAGACAGGATATCGATTTTGAATTTTAAATCTGTATCTGTAATGAGTGTGTAACATAGGTGGCATAGCGAAATTATAGCATTTCGTCCTAAGAAATAGGATTAAATGCTTTTTTATTACATTTTTTCACCTTGTTATATAGAATTTGGGTGGCACCACGGTCACTTCGTCCCAAGATTTTAGGATGAAGTGGCTTTTTTAATGCATAGAAAATATAAAATTTTTTTGATGTTAAACAATGATTTTGACTGGCTTTCTCATATGGAAGTTGTCAAATGCATTAAAAAATAATTGTAGGCCGCAA
>NZ_FPBY01000094.1 GCF_900116755.1 Clostridium sp. DSM 8431 | reverse complement strand
TTAAAGAAAAATCAAAGGAACGTTATAAAATAGAAGCAAAAAATAGTGAATTAAAGCATAGACATGGATATGATATAGCATCATCTTCAGGTCTAATTGCCATGAAAATGCAAGGTGCGTTAGCAATATTCACGGTAAATGTTAAAAGAATATTGAAGTTATTAGGATAGAAATCCTAATCAAGCACAAAAAACTAAACAAAAAGGGAGTTAATGTAACTAAAATTTATTAGTTTAATTAACTCCTTTTTGATTTTGGAATAGCGCACTAGAAAAACTTAAAGTTTTTCAGTGCCCTCATGATATAGTAAAAAAATCATTCATACACATCTCTTTTAATACTTTAAATGAATTACTTGTTATCCTCACCTATTAAATAAATTAATCCTTCTGCCAAAGTTTCTCCCCAGCACAGATAGTCGTGTCCACTTCCAAACTCCTCAAACTTAACCTTATAATCTAGTTCTTTAAGTATATTACTAAATTCTATATTAGTATTTATCATACTAACTTTAGGCTCTATTTTTCCTACATTTATAAAAAATTTAATATCTAACTTTTTAGCTTCTCTGAACTTTTGGCCAAGCCATACTTCTTTAGATGAAGAGTCATTTTCTCTTTCATACCAATAAGAACCAGACTGTGATAAAACATTGCCAAATATATTAGAGTACTTTAATCCCATATATGATGCAGCTAAGCCTCCTAAGCTATATCCACCTATTACATTATCCTTAGAATTTGCTGAGATATTACACTTGGTCTTTATAAATTCTATTACCTCTTCCCCTAAGAATTTACTATAGTCATCATTACACTTTAAGTTTTCTCCTCTATCTTTAGTAGCATCAATGAATACTGCTATTATAGGTGGTATTTCTTTTTTATGTATCAAGTTATCTAATACATTCTGTGCATTTAATATATTTATATACTCAAAACCATCATTAAGCATTAGTAAACCATAAGTTTTATTTTCTTCATATAAAGCAGGCTTGTATAATGTAATATTTCTTTCTTCACCTAACACATTACTATATAAACTAAAGCTTTCTAAGCTCCCTTTAGGTGCAGATAAATCTTCTTTTATCCATACTTGTCTTTTTGATTTTTTCATAACAGCATAAGGAACCATTCTATACTTATCGCTTACCTTACCAGTAAAGTTTAATTTATTATTATTGAATTCATCATCCTGAACATTCTTCCATCTTCTTTCCCAATCATTATTTAAGGGATCATCAGGTGAAAATTGATAGCTGAAACTTATATCATTTTCAACTTTATATGATATATACCATAAATCCGTATCTGGTACTTTATTCATTTTACAATTTTCAAGCTTTCTCATTCCTACTGGTGGAATTAATACTACATTTTTTAATGGCTTCTTTTCCCTATATACAAGGGTTACTAATGAGTTATCTTCATCCCCTTGAATTTCTTGAATTAATGGTGCACCTTCTTTTTTAAGTTTTACCCAAAACTTTTCAAGCAACTCCTTTTTACTTTCTCTAGCTTCTATTATTTCTTTTATTCTGTCATCTATTAAATCTACTCTTTCCATAATTACCACTTTCCCATTTCTTATTTATATGTATATTTTAAACCATATAAAAAAAGGAAGCACTATTAAATCAAACTTCCTTTAAATCACATTTTTAATTGTCAAATCTATCTACCCTAAATAAATTTAAATCTTCACATTCTTCTCCCTTATATAATTTAGTAAGCATCTGACCACCTAAAATGGCAAATAATATCCCATTAGCTCCATATCCAAGGTCAAACCATAACTTTTCATTATTAGGTTCTTTACCTATAAAACCCAAGTTATCTTGAGTAGAAGTAAATGCTCCACAATACTTATATTCTATTTCTATATCCTTAATCTTTGGAAACATAGTCTTTAAGTGACCTTCTAATATATCATATTTTTCCATGTACCTTATAATCATATCTTGTAGATACTGTAACTCCCTCTTCATTATAATGAACTCCTGTTACTTCAGTATTTTCATATACTTTAAGCCCGTTATCCATGGCTACCTTTAATAATTCATGAGTAAATTTATATGGATCTATTTCAATTCCTCCATTTACTGCATATAGCCCTGCTTTCATATCAAAACTAAAAGGATTACTTTCTTCATTCATATATAAAACATCAAAGCCATTTTCTTTTCTTATTTCATATTCTTATCTTATCTGTGCTATATCACTATTCTTTGCTGTATATAAAAGTGTATCCCTCTCTATACAATCGAAATTATTGCCATGTTCCTTTACAAACTTTTTAATTTCTCCAAGAGCCTCTATTCCAAGTCTATATGACTTTATTATGGCATCATAACTTGTATACTCTTCAAGTTCCCTTAAAGTGGAATCTAATTCATATTGAAGTAAAGCTGTTGTTATACTAGTACTTCCATAGCCCACAATATTCTTTTCCAAAATTACTGATTTAATATTATTTTTACTAAGATAATACCCAAGTATACTGCCTGTAACACCACCAACAACTATTATTACATCAGTTTCTATATCTTTATCTAAATATGAAAATTGCCTTGGAACTTTATTAATCCTAGCAAAAATAGAATCTCCTTGTACAAACTGCAAATTCATATAGAAGCCTCCTAATTTTTTATCTGATAAAATTAATATTTCCAAGGCAATATAATATTATTCCAAACTTAAATTATAAACTTTAATAGGAAAATCAATCCTACTATTATTGTTGTTACACTTACTTCTTTTCTTCTTCCTGATAGTACTTTTAATACTATGTATGAAATTACTCCAAACACAATACCATCAGAAATACTATAAGCTAATGGCATCATTATTATTGTTAAAAATGCTGGTATAGCTTCTGTATAATCTGTTATATCTATCTCTTTTATAGGTTCAATCATGAATAACCCTACTAAAACTAAAGCTGAACATGTAACGGCTGATGTTATAGCTCCAAATATAGGTGCAAAGAATAATGATAATACAAACATAACTGCTGTAGATACTGCTGTTAAACCTGTTCTTCCGCCTTCTGCAACTCCTGATGCGCTTTCAACGAATGTACTTACAGTACTTGTTCCAAAACATGCTCCAAGTGTTGTTCCTACTGCATCAGCAAATAAAGCTTTTTTTATATTCGGAACTTTTCCATTTTCATCTAACATATTTGCTTTTGTTGCAACCCCAACTAATGTTCCTATTGTATCAAACATATCCATAAATAGTAATGTAAATAAAACTATAAGCATATCTAATGAAAATATATTATGCCATTCAAATTTCATAAATACTGAACTTATTGATGGAGGAGCACTTACTATTGCTGTTGGCATAGGTGTTACTCCTAATGGGATTCCTATTATTGCTGTAATAAGCATTCCTAAAAATAATGCACCCTTTACATTCTTAACTAAAAGAATTCCTGTTATTAATATTCCTATTATTGCAAGAAGACCAGAACCACTTGTTATATTACCAAGTTCTAAGATTGTCCCCCCATCTTCTGGATGTACAATAACTCCTGCACCTTGAAGTCCAACTAATGCAATAAATAATCCAATCCCAACTGATATAGATTTTTTTATATTTTCAGGTATAGAATCTACTATAGCTTCACGAACATTAAATAATGTAAGAAAAATAAATATAATACCTTCTAAAAATACTGCTGTTAATGCAAACTCAAATGAATATCCCATTCCAAGCACTACTGTATAAGCAAAAAATGCATTTAAACCCATTCCTGGAGCTTGTGCAAATGGAAGTTTTGCGTATAATCCCATTATTAATGTTGATATTACTGCAGATAGAGCTGTTGCTGTAAATACTGATCCACTATCCATTCCAGCAGCTGAAAGTATACTGGGATTTACAACCAAAATATAAGCCATAGTCATAAAAGTTGTTATACCTGCAATTACTTCTGTTTTTACATTTGTATTATTTTTAGTAAGTCCAAAATAATTATCAAGACCACTCTTCTTTTGTGTACTGTTATTCATATGTAACCACTCTTTCGTTGTTTTTTGATACTTTATTATAGTAATACGGTTTTCGACACTTTTCAATAGTTTTTATGAATATTTTTTACTTTTTTATATTTTATTTTCGTTTTTATTTCTTTTATCGAATCTTTATATACATTTTTTCTTTAAATTGTTCGTGTTTTTATTATATAAATTTAATTTTATCTATAATCTTTTTCATCTCTTCCTGCTTTTCTTTAGATAGACTTAAAATATATTTTTTTAAATAATTGCACCATTCTTCTTCATATTGATCTTCTAAACTTCTATCAATAAAATACTTATACAAAAGTGCCATTTGTATATCCTGAATATTATTAAAATAATAATAATATTCATCATTAAATAAACAATCACTATGAAACATATCTACTATATCTTGTAAGGACTTAAAGTTAGAATTAATGATTTCTGTCTTTTTGCTTATACTAGTACATTCTCTTATTTTCTCTGTATATTTTCTAAACATAAAATCACTAAGTTTCTTTCCATCTACATATTCTATAGTCTCTTTTTCTTTTTCTATAGGTATAGTTATAAATATTTTTCTTACAGCATCATCTTCTTTTAATATATTATATATAAATTCAAAATCATTCTGAATAATATAGCTTGCATATCTAAATAACTCTTCATCTTTTATCTCTAATTTATTTAAAAGTCCTTTTAGACCCTGAATAAACTTTTCAAAAGATTCATCTAAAGATAAATTTTCATACTGATATTTAATTTGAAGCACATCATTTTCTGTTAATTCTAAGTCAAGTAAATCTCTATCACACATAAACCTTCCTAATGCATTTATTAGAGTTAACTCAAAGATATTTATTAAAAGTTCTTCATATTTTTCATCATAACTTTTTAATAATTTTCTTAATTTCTTTTCTGCAAATTTATTACAAAACTCACTTTCGAAATTTAGTATTTTAAGGTATTTCTCTATATATTCTATCCCTTTATACTTCATAATATCCACTGGCAGCTGATAATCTATAAAGCAGGGAGTATCTTGTGATTTAAAAAATACATCGTATTTACTAAAGAAAACTGAAAGTCCATATTCTATAGTGTCATCATAAGAATAGTTATTAACCCTCAGTTTTTCTCTCTTTATTTTCTCAAATAGTATTCTATTTTCTTCTACTTTAGCTTTAATTAATTTTTCACCTTTATCTAATATACACTTTAAATTTTCACTTCTTAACTCATTTATTAATTTTTCCTCATCTAAGGTTTTCAAGTACATTCCTAAAGTATAGTCGATTCCAGTTAGTATACTCTCTGCCTCTTCTTCATTTATAGAACTACTTTCATTTTTAGTATAGTATACTAGTTTTTCCTTTAATAACCCTATTCTCTCATATAAAATACCTTCAACCTTTTCACTAGTTAATATTTTCTCTGATGCATAGCATTCTAATAACTTTAAAAGAAATAATTCACTACTTAAATTTCTTATATCCTCACTAAGTAGCCCCCTCTTTATTATCTTCATATTTTTCACCAATCCTTTTCATCATCTAAATTTAAATAATCTTTAACACCTCCTCTTATATTGTCCGCTATCTTATATAAAATTTTTCCTTCTAAAAGCTCTAAGGAACCTTCGCAATATCCATCAAAGAATCTCTTCATAATAGTTATAAGTTCATCATCACTTAGATAATCTAAAGTTTCATTCTTATAATTATAAAATATTTCAATAAGTTCACTAATAGTATCTACATAATTGGCCTTATAAATATAAGGTGAATCTGCAAAGTTTTTAATAATTTTAGTTACTATTTCTCCATTAAACTCAATTCTTCCACATTTCTTCAATGCACTATTTCTTGCACTAACTATTTCCTTAACATCCTTTTCTGATAATTTCAGTCCATACTCTTTCGTCATTTCATTACAATCTAATATCTCTTTTAATATTTTGTTGGCTAGATAATTACTTTCAAAAATTTTTATATCTTTTTTCATAATTCCCTCCAAAACAGTATTGACATTCGCCCTTTAATATGTTATTATAAAAGCAAGTGCCACTATATAGTTATAGTAGCACTTATTTTTTTATTGTCAATATTCTATCTAAAATTTTCAATAAATTCTTTCACTTCATTCAAATCTTTAAATTGCTTATCTGAATACTTCTTAATTCTATCATTAGCCTTAACTAAATCTTCAGCATGCAAACTCATCATCCTCGCATTATATGCTGCTTCAATACCTGCTGGTGAATCTTCAATTACGATACACTCCTCTGGTTTAACATTAAGCTTTTTAGCTGCTGCTAAAAATATAGAAGGATCTGGTTTAGATCTAACTACATCATCTGCACATACAATATCATCAAAAACTTCTTCTAAATTATGTATTTTAAGCTGCATCTCAAGTTTTGTTTTATGAGAAGACGTTGCTAATGCCATTTTATATCCATTATTCTTTAAGTATTCAAAAATTTCTAAAGCACCTTCCTTTACAGGTACCTTTCCCATATCAATAGCTTTCTTAAGCTCCTCATCACACTCTTTAAAGGCTTCATCTGCTGGAAAGTCCTGTCCATATATATCATATAAAATATCTATAATACTTCTTCTATCCCTTCCTATTAAAGTTACATAAATATCTTTAGTCATCTTATAACCAAGTCTTGCATATACATCAATAAATATATTCATGTAAATTCTTTCTGTATCAAATATTACTCCATCCATATCAAATATAACTGCTGTTTTTTTCATTATAACAACCCCTAACCTATATATTCTTTCTTAAATTATAAAGTTTTTTTGCCAGTCTGCAAAATTTATAAATAAACTTTCATTTTTTTCTAAATATTATATAATAAAAGCATAATATATTTTATGGGAGGTTTAGTTATCATGCATAATCAGCTAACAGAGGAAAATATTAAAAAATTAAGAGAAGAATTAGAATATAGACTTACCGTAAAAAGAGCAGAAATTGCTAAAGAAAAGTTAATTGCTGCTGCACATGGCGATAGATCTGAAAATGCAGAATATAAAGAAGCCTGCGCTAATTATAGAGAAAATGACAATAGGATACAATATTTATTATCTATGATTTCAACTGCAACTGTAGTTGATGACGAAGAAATTGATAATTCCGTTTTAGGAATAAATAAAAAAGCAAGAATTAAATTCGTTGATGATGATGACGAAGAAGTTATAACTCTTGTTACTACTATGGACTTAGATCCTGAAAATATGATGATAAGTATAGAATCTGACTTAGGTAAAGCTTTATCTGGAAAGAAAGCTGGAGATGTTGTAGAAGTAGATGCTCCAGGTTCAAAATATACTGTTGAAATTCTAGAAATTCTTTAAAAAAAGCTGAAGGCTATTTTAGCACTTCAGCTTTTTTTATATAAATTATTTTTTTGCCTTTTTTCTTGAACTTGCTAATGCAGTTGCACAGAATGCTAATATCATTATATATCCTATTATCATAGCTGGATCTGCTGTTTTTACAGATTTATTAGAATTATTTGATATAACTTGTTCATTGTTTTTATTATTTTTTGGTGCCTCTGTTTTTTTAGCATTATCTACATTATCATTTGATGCTTCTACTTCTTCAACTTTATTTACGTCATCTTTTGGTGTTTCTGTTTCTTCACCCTTATTTCCATCGTCTTTTGGTGTTTCTGTTTCTTCATCTTTATTTACATCGTCTTTTGGCACTTCTGTTTCTTCACCCTTATTCACATCATCTTTTGGCATTTCTGGTTCATTTGCTAATGAAGCAGTTACTTCTTTTCCATCAACAACAAGTTTTATATCAGAAAAAGTCACATCTGCATTTCTTGCTGCAAACATACCAACATAAACATTTTTAGAATCAACCTTAGTTAAAGCAAAATCAAATCCACCAGTAATAGCTTCTTCATTTCCAAATGTACATGCGTATCCATCTGAATTACTTTGAATTTTTAAATCAACTATTGAACCTGGTTCAAGAGAAGTATTTGAAATAGTTCCCCCTTGAGTTAATACGCCACTCTTTCTAGCAAAGCAGTTCCATGCACCAGCTGTTGTTATATTTAAAGGAGCAGCTGCTACATAATCTCCCATAGTGCTAGTAATGTTTTCATCAATATACATATCATCTCTAGCCATTAAACCAAATGAAACTTGATTATTTTTAGTTATTGAATTTATTTTAGCTTTTGCTGTTAAAGTGAAAGTGCTTGAAGATGGGACTTTGTAATAATACATAGCAATTCCATCTACTGTACTTGCAATCTTACCCTTATTACCACTAACTGCAATATTCATATTACCATCAGCATCTGAACCTAATGAGAAGTTATCTTTAGAAATTACTCCCCCTACATTTCCAAAAACAGTACCTTTCCATATACCAAAATCTTGCCACATTTCACTATCTTTTAAATTAGAATCATAAACTACTTCTACATAATCTGGATTCTTAACAAGATTGTCAGCCTTAATTGGAGCATTAGCTATCTTATCTGTTAAAACTGCATCTGAAAGAGTGTCAACATTTAATTCCTTAACTGTTTTAGCTACAAGATATGCATTATATCTTCCTCCCCATATATTAGTATGAGTATTATCTACACTTGAAGGATCTGAAGATGTCCACGCATGAAGATTTAAAGTTTCTGATGGACCTAATTTATCATATAGAGACTTAGTTAAAGATGTCATATCTATTACAGGAATATCTAATTCTTTACCAAGCTTTCTTATAGCTTCTGCATAATCTCCACCTTCGAATTCTCCAGCTGTTGATGTTACATGAAGATTTGCATTTGTCCAGTTTCCATCTGCAGTTCTTCTTACTATTGGAGTACATAAAACAACTTTACAACCCACCTTTGTAGCTGGTTCTATATAATTTTTATATAAAGAGTTCGCAAATGACCCTTCATCTTCATATGAGCCATTTGGATTTGTATATCTTGATACTTCTGTTTTTTCATCATTATGTCCAAAACCTATTATTAGATAGTCCCCAGCTTTCATACCATCTTTTAATGTTTTGTATTCTGCATCTTCAATATAGCTTTTAGAACTTCTTCCTGATAAAGCTAAATTCTCTACCTTAAAGTTATCTATATTGAAGTATTGTTGCAATTGAGTTCCATACCCATATCTTGGATAATAATAAGTATCATTAAACGCACTTACTGTAGAATCTCCTATAACCCATAAAGTCGATGGATTACTTTTTTCTTCAGCTTTTACATATGTTTTATCTTGAATTGTTATTCCAAAGATAGACATAAAAAATGCCATAGTAATTACTACTATTCTTTTTATTATTGTTTTCACGATTTTTTATCCCCCTTTATTTAAAGTAGCACTTGTTAAACGATTTCTTTTTAAAAATAATACATGTATACAAGTTTATTTATATTTTATATTATTTCATTCTTTTTTGTCAATAAAAAACAAAATAGGCTATATTTTTTACAATGTAGTCTATTTTCCAGAATAATTTATTATTAAAGCCCTTAACCTGCATACTAGATAATCAGTTCTCACTATTAAAGAAACTTAACTTTTAATGTCTTTAATATCTTAGATAGCTGAAAATCCCTATTTATCACGTTTTACTTACTTGAAAATTTTACATTTTACTACACATTAAAAAAAGAGCTATCATATTACTTATGATAGCCTTTTTCTAATAAATATACTTGTGCAAAAAACCTATGTGCAACAGATAAAACTACTGATCTTAAAAGCTCTGTTTCATTAGTTACCTTTGTTGCTGAATTTTCAGCTGAAAAATCTCTAGTTTCAAAAACTGATTTTATTGCTATTTCTAATTCTGTACAAAAATAATCGTAAGCTTTATCTAATGGATACTTCTCAATCTGAACTCTTATCATTTTACAAGTTTCTTGCAAGGTAAATACCTGCTTTAATACACATACTGTTATTAAGTATGCCACATGTTCTCTATTATATTTTTTATCTTTAGGATGAGAAACTATTTGTTGTTTAACATAGTTATTTAGCATTGTTGGCGTTAATACCTTTTCTCCTGTAAAGAAAGTAAATACATTAAAAATTCCCTCTATATATTCTATAACCTGGTCCTTATATAATGACACACAAGGAAGTTCATCATATCTTGGGAATTTATAATTTATAATTTTCTCTAAACTATATCCTTCTTGCATATCCTCCTCCTATTCAATTTTTAATTAATATTTTTTTATTGTCTGTATAGCAATACAGCCTGGCCCTCCTTGAGTTGTAAAAACTGGACCTAATTCATATATCTCAATATCAGCATTCTCAATTCTATTTCTTATAACTGCTGCTATTTCTTCTGCTTCTTTTTTATTACCTGCATGAGAAATAAATATTTTATGGCCTGAATCAATTCCAAATTTAATTAATTCATCACATACTTTATCTAAAGATTTTTTTAAAGTTCTCTTTACTGTAAATTTTACTAATCTAGTTGAATCTTCTGAAAGCATTACCACAGGAACAAGTTTAATTACACTTGCTATTCCACCAGCTACAGATGATAGTCTTCCACCTCTTACTAAATAGTCAAAATCTTTAGGAATTAAAAATGACTTGGATGATTCTATTAATTTGTTTAATTCACAAATAATCTCGTCTTTATTTTTTCCGTCAGATACTAACTTTACTGCAATATCAACTAAATATCTTTGTGGAGCACATAATGTCTTACTATTTATAACAGTTATTCTTTCAGAATTTTCACATATATTTTTAGCTGTACAAGCTGAATTAAATGTACCTGAAAGCCCATCAGCCATAGATATGTTTATTATATCATCTTCTGGATACTTCTCAAAAGCATTTATTACATTTCCAACTGCCGGCTGAGAAGATGTTGCTATATGCCCTCCATCATTTATTATTTCAATTAATTTTTCTGTACTTATCTCTTCATTCTCTACATAACTTTTCCCATCTACCATTACAGATAAAGGCACTATATCTATACCTTTTTCCTTACCTTCTTTTATTGAGTAAAGTGTTGATGAATCCGAAATTATTCTAATCATGCCTATTTCTCCTTTTTTAAGAAAGTTTTATCCATCTAAACAACGTAGTTTTTAAAACTACTTAATTTAGAATATCATTCCACAACTTTTTTGTCAATAACTTACTTGTTCTAAACAAAAAAATACTTATGGATACAAATATCCATAAGTATTCAAAAAATTATTTGTTAATTTCTTAACTCAAGAAGTTTATTTTTAAGTTGATCTTCTATATTCTTCAATTCAACTTCTGCTTCTTTTCTCTTTTGACGTCCTTCTGTTTGAATCTTCATTACTTCATCAAGAGTTGAAATTAGTGATTCATTAGTCTGTTTAAGCGTTTCTATATCTACTATACCTCTTTCTGAAGCCTTAGCAGTTTCAATAGTTGACATCTTTAATGTTTCAGCATTTTTACGAAGAAGTTCATTTGTCATATCAGTTACTTCACTTTGAACCTTAGCGGCATTTGCAGAGTGTGCTACACCTAGTGCTAAAACTATTTGGCTTTTCCATAAAGGAATTGTATTTACTATTGTAGACTGAATCTTTTCAGACATTAAAGTATCATTATTTTGAACCAATCTTATTTGAGGAGCCATTTGTAAAGATACCATCTTTGTAAGTTCAAGGTCATGTATCTTCTTTTCAAATCTATTACATAGTGCTAAAAAATCATTTACTGCTTGTGCATCTTCTGGTTGTCCTGTCATGGATGCTTTTTCTCTAAGCTTTGGAAGTTCTACTTCTTGAGCTTTAATTAATCTCTTCTTACCTGCAATTATATACATATTAAGCTCTTTAAAATAAACTTTATTTACTTCATACATCTTATCTAACATAGCTATATCTTTTAATAATTGTACTTGGTGATTTTCAAGAGCTGTACAGATATTATCTATATTGCCTTCAACCTTAGCATATTTAACCTTAAGCTGTTCAATTTTCTTTGCAGGCTTTTTAAATATTCCTAAAATTCCTTTTTTCTCTTCCACATTTTCAAAATCCTTTAGTTGAATTACTACGTTTGAAAGCATATCTCCAACTTCACCTAAATCTTTAGTTCTAACATTGTTTAATGCTGTTTCTGAAAAATCTGCTATCTTCTTTTGAGCTCCAACTCCATACTTTAATACAGAATTGCTATTTGTTAAATCTATTTTATCTACAAAGTCATCAACCATCTTTTTTTCTTCAGCAGTTAATGTACTTTCATCAACTATATCCTTTTTTTCATTTTGGACAGGTGTAATTTCTCCCACCTCTTCAACTACATCAAAAGATAGACTTGGTGTTACCCCAATATCCTCTTTAAAATTTTCATCCATTTTTATGCCTCCTTCTTATCTCTTCTTTTTTAGCTCATCATCAGTTAAACCTTCTTGAGAAAATAATGTTTCTAAAACTGAAATATCTGATGATACATCCATAGCCATATCAGCAAATAAATCATCTAATAATTTCTCAAATGCTGAGTTTATAAGATCTATACTCTTTTCTATTTCTAATTTTGCCTTTAGTATATTATCTCCTTGAACAAGCTGAGAATCTAATTCTTTATAGGAATTAACTAGCTTTAATGTCATAGGAAGATAATGATTTAAAAACTTTTTAACATCTGAAATATTTGTTTTATTCTTTTCTATGTTATTAAAGATAGCTGTAACTATCATTTCAAGTTTATCTAATTTAGCTGATATTATTTCTCCAGGGATTGCATCATTAGCCTCTCTTATCTGTCTTATATACTCTTTTCCAGATCGTATTACTGAACCAAGTTCACTTGTATCTTCTTTAGCTTCTTCTTTTTCCTTCTTTTCTTCTTCCTTACGTTTATAAAAAGCATCTCTTGTATTTAAATAATTTTCATAAACATGATTACCAAGCATAAAATATGTGTTTTCATCATCAATATAAGCTTCTTTAAACATATCAAGCTTTATCATTTTTTGAAGATCTTTAACTACAAATTTATTATCTTCACCTATAGATGAAGCTAAAGATTGAATTTTACAATAGCTTTTATCACCTATATACGCAGCATACTTTTTAAATCTCTTTATTCTTTTTCTAGAATTATTGCCTATAAAGGTTAAAGCTAAAAAGAACACAAATACAATAAAAAAACTTATAGCCATAATTTTACTTATATGAACATCATAGCTACTTGTTGATGCAAAAATACTTATTATCATTGCAAATGCAACAAGCCCTGAACCTATGCTTCCTAAAGTTCCAAATATACTTAATAAAGTGCTACTTATAAAACCTGCTGGTCTTTTTGCAACATATGGTGAAACAGCTTTTTTCTTATGAAAACCGAAATTACTCAAATCATTGTAATTATTATTTTCTTGTTTTTCTGCCTTTGAACCTTTATACATTCTACTAATATTATCAAATGTATCTTGAGCAAAATCCGTACTTCTGCGCAAATGATTTCTAACTTCATTTAATGCACTATTCTTTATATTTTCATAATTATCAATATAACCAAAAGCACTATCTACTGCATTTCTGATTTTATCTTCTATGTCAAAAAAGTCATTTCTTCTCATTAATTTCCCTCCAAAACACTTTCTTGTTATTACTAATTTTATTATATATTATTATTGAACAAGTTACAATTTTCCTATTTTCTTCTATTATACCTTTTTTCTTATGTAGACAGAAATATTTTTATTAGAATATAAAAAGGGGCTGTAAAAAAAGTCCTAAAAATCAAACGACCATACTAGCTCAAAAGCTTGTATGGTTGTTTTTTTCATATACTTATATTTTTTCATCTTTAATTTTTAAAACTGGGTTCACTTAATAAACGTCTCGTTATAAATAAAAAAATCAAAGTAATTTTTATGCAACGAGCATTTCACGGTTTAATTTATTATTATATTTATAAAGATTATAACCACAAGAAATCAATGTGAGCTCAAGAATTACATTATCAAGTCCTCGTCTAAACAACCTTTTGTAAGATCTATTCCATTTTATTATTCCAAATGTCCCTT
>NZ_FPBY01000063.1 GCF_900116755.1 Clostridium sp. DSM 8431 | reverse complement strand
TAAAGATGAAAAAATATAAGTATATGAAAAAAAACAACCATACAAGCTTTTGAGCTAGTATGGTCGTTTGATTTTTAGGACTTTTTTTACAGCCCCAATATATTAACTATATTCTCATTTTAAATGAATGACATCCTGTATTTTGTAAGTCCTCATTTGTTCTTCTATACATATCAACCTGACTCGCCTCACAATTACCCTCATAATTATGCTTACAATTATGCATGTCACATTGTATATTTGTATAAGGACATTCAAGCTTACTTTTTCTAGAAGAATCCTCTAACTTTTGAACATAATTATTGCAAAGTACTGAATCTGGATTACTTCCATTTAAACTTGAAATCTGTATTTTTGAAAGAGAGCAATAACCATTTTTATAATGCTCACAATTATCTACAGAACAATTTAATTGATTCATAATATTCATTACAGATACCTCCTATATATACCATATAGGTTTAGTATCTCTTATATTTTTATTCTTATTCTTCAGCTACTGCTTCAACAACATTTATTTTTGCAGCCTTTCTTGCTGGAATTGCTCCTGCAATTATTGACATAATAACTGTTATGAATAATGATAACATTATATTATTTGTAGTTAATGTTATAGCAAAATTACTTGATTTAGTTATATATTCATTAGCAATAAATATTCCTATAGCAGAAGTAATGCTTCCAAGTATTCCTCCAAAAAGACCTATAATAAATGACTGATAAGTAAATATACTCTTAATATTTTTTCTTGAACCACCAACACTTCTCATAACTCCAATCATCTTTCTCTTTTCTTGAAGAGTCATACTTACTGTATTAACTAAACCTAAAGAAGCAACTACAAGAACTATTATTCCAGCTATTGACAAAACAGCTTTTACAACACCACCTAAAGCATCAAAAGTTTTATTTATCATATCCAAACTAAAAGTTGTATATCCATAGTCACTTGTAATCTTTGCTGCCAACGCTGAAATTTCTTGTCCTTCCTTTCCATAAACAGAAAGCATAGAATATCCATTCTCATCTATATAATTCTCTTTATCTGTAAAGTATGCAAAAAGACAATCTGCTTTTTTTTCACTCATAATCACTGTATTTGAAATATTATTTTTATTTGCTACACCTACTACAGTTCCCTCTATCACCTTTGGCTCTTTAATTTTTATTCCATTCATTTCTGGAAACTCTGCTTGTACTTTAATCTTCTTATTTAATACATCTTCATTATTTGATATTCCTAATTTAGATACTAGATCTTCACTAATAATAATATCTTCACTTTCTTCTTTTAATATAGTTCCACATAAAAGCTTATCAGATATATCTATATCATTATTAAAATCATATCCAGTTAATACTATATTGCCACTAAATTTCTTATCATCTAACATTATATCTGTTATATTTCCCTGAACATAAGCTGATATTCTATCTACTCCATCAATATTTTTTATGCTTTCTATATCATCCTTGCTAATCTTTTTAAAACTAGCATCTTCCACTTCCTTAGACTCTTTTTCTTCTTGTGAATCTACATCACTAACTTGAATAGAAATACCATTATCTTCTTTAACCTTTGCATCATTAATAGGATATACCTGAATAATATTGGTGTCCCCAGCTCCATCTATGACCTCTTTAAGTTTATTAATTATTCCATCACTTAATCCCATCATTACAATTAATAAAAGGGAACCTATAGATACTGCTAATACAGTTAATATTGATCTAACTTTTCTATTCATTAAATCTTTAAAAGCCATTGATATTTTATCTGAAAATTTCATTTCTATTTCCCCTCCTATCTTCTTAATGCTTCAACTGGATCTAACTTAGCTGCTTTAGATGCAGGATAAATTCCTGAAACTAATGCTATAACCATAGAAAATAAAAGTATTGTAGCTATCCAATACCAAGGAAGTCCTATACTTATAGATAGTTTTACTCCTGAATCTGATATTTTAGACTTTGCAAAAACTTCTATAATAGAATTTACTCCACTTCCTATAAGTACACCAAAAATTCCTCCAATAAGCCCTATTAAAGAAGCTTGTATAAGAAACATCAATCTGATAGTAGAAGAACTTGCCCCTACAGATTTCATAACTCCAATACTCTTTGTTCTTTCAGCTACTGCCATTCCCATTGTATTAATAATTCCTATTGCAGCAACAAATAAAACTATTATTCCAAGTATTAAGAATCCTTTATTCATAGCTCCCATACTGCTTTCAATCTGCTTTGCAGCATCTATTGAAGACATTCTATAATAATCTAAATCTTTGATTGTATTATCTACACTTTCCACATCAGATAGGTTAGACACTAAAACCTCCATAGAATCATAACCTTTATTTTCAAAATAATCTTTTTGCAAAGTTCCATATCCCTTTAATTCTGCTATGTCGTAACTACTTAAAACTAATGCATTAGAATTATTAAAATGTCCATCTATAATGCCCACAACTGTAACTTTCTTTGTTAATTTAGTTCCATTAACTTTTATATTACTAATTGCAGATACTTCTATTTCCTTATTTAATACATCATCACTACTTAATTCAAGACTTTCTAAAAGTTTTTCTCCTATTAGAGCCTGGCCACTTTCCTTACTAATAAATTCACCATGACTAAGAGGTTTTAAACTATCATTTTTTTCATCATGTCTTACTCTCTCAACTACAGAATCTGCATAAATATTTGCACCAAGGTTATACCCAACCCCTCTTATGCTTCCTGTGTATTCTTTATTATTAAAAATTATTGAATGTGGATTATATCCTATTTCTGCTACAACTGCTTCAACCTTACCTGTATCTTTCATCTTATCTATAAGTTCATCATCAATCTTTTTATAATACTTTTCTTCAAATTTTTCATCATTAGTAATGTCTTCATAAGCTTCCTCATCATTAGTGTAATCTCTATAATGATTTACATTAATAATTCTCGCACTATCACTATCATTTATTGCATCACTCATAAAACCTTTTAAGCCAACTACAATTCCCATCATAGTTACTATTAATAGTGTTCCAATTGTTATTCCTAAAGCAGTTAAAATTGTCCTCCCTTTTCTTCTCCACAAATCCTTTAACGACATAAGGATATATTCTTTTATTTTCATCAATATTTCCCCCTAAGCAATTTCGTCTTCCTTAACAATATCAGAAGTTATTTGTCCATCTTTAATCTTAACAACTCTTCTTGCTTTTTCTGCTTCTTCAGGATTATGTGTAACCATTATTACAGTAAATCCTTTTTCATTAATTTCTCTAAAAAGCTGCATAATATTTTCACCTGCTTTAGAATCTAAGTTTCCTGTAGGTTCATCTGCAAAAATAATTTCAGGATTATTTACTAAGGCTCTAGCAATAGAAACCCTCTGTCTTTGACCTCCTGACATTTCATTTGGTTTATGCTTTGCTAAATCCTTTAATCCTACTTGCTCTAAAGCTTCTAATGCTCTTTTCTTTCTTTCTCTTTTAGAAACTCCTGCAAATATAAGAGGCATCATTACATTTTCCAAAGCAGTTTGTGAATTTTCAAGATTAAAAGCTTGAAAAACAAAACCTATTTTTTCATTTCTATATTTAGATAATTCTTTATCTTTTAATCTACTTATATCCTTTCCTTCTATAGATACTGTTCCTGTTGTAGGTGAATCTAATCCTCCTACAATATGCATTAAAGTTGATTTTCCTGATCCTGAAGGTCCTATTATTGCAACAAAATCTCCCTTATGGATTTTTAAAGAAACATTATCTAATGCCACGACCTTTTCTTTTCCCATTTTATACACTTTTGAAACTTGATTTATTTCTATCACTTTCATACTCCTCCTCAACTTAAATTTTTGATATTATTAATTTTACCCATTTTTAATATTTTTTTACACAAAAATTTCCTTAAAATATTCTTAAAAGTTTATCTTTAATTTTTTATGCATTTTTATGAATATTTGTTGCATATTATGCATTGTTAATGTATAATTATTAGTAATTAGAAAAATATAGAATTCGAATAAAGTTT
Source organism: Clostridium sp. DSM 8431 (assembly GCF_900116755.1). Classification (GTDB taxonomy): domain Bacteria; phylum Bacillota; class Clostridia; order Clostridiales; family Clostridiaceae; genus Clostridium. The sequence goes on along the minus strand of NZ_FPBY01000063.1, from coordinate 15,133 downwards.
TAAGGGGGCTATTAAAATGAAAAAATTCAATAAAGTTGTTCTAGCATATTCAGGAGGGTTAGATACCTCAATAATTATCCAATGGTTAAAAGATACTTACGGTTGTGAAGTTATATGTGTATCAGGAAACGTTGGTCAAGAATCTGAAATCGTAGGACTAAAAGAAAGAGCATTAAATACAGGGGCATCAAAAATATATATTGAAGATTTAACAAAGGAATTTGTTGATGATTATATATTCCCAACAATTCAAGCTGGTGCTGTTTATGAAGGTAAATATTTATTAGGTACTTCATTTGCAAGACCTCTAATCGGAAAAAGAATTGTAGAAATAGCAAAACAAGAAGGAGCAGACGCTATCTGTCACGGATGTACTGGTAAAGGAAATGACCAAGTAAGATTTGAACTTGCTATTAAAGCTTTTGCACCTGATATGCCAATTATCGCTCCTTGGAGAATCTGGGATATCAAATCAAGAGAAGAAGAAATTGAATATGCAGAAAGCCATAACATTCCTATAAAGATAAATCGTGAAACTAACTACAGTAAAGATATGAATATCTGGCATTTAAGCCACGAAGGATTAGATCTTGAAGATCCTGCAAACGAACCAAAATATGATGAAATTCTTGAACTTTCAACTACTATAGAAAAAGCTCCAGATAAAGCAACATACATTACATTAACTTTTGAAAAAGGTAGAGCTGTTGCACTTAATGGTGAAAAAATGGAAAGTGTTGAACTTCTTAAAGCATTAAATAAATTAGGTGGAGATAATGCTATAGGAATTACTGATATGGTTGAAAACAGACTTGTTGGTATGAAATCAAGAGGTGTATATGAAACTCCAGGTGGAACTATTCTTTACAAAGCCCATAAGGATCTTGAAGAATTATGTTTAGATAAAGAAACTGCTCACTACAAAGAGCAAGTAGCTTTAAAATTTGCCGACTTAGTTTATAACGGATTATGGTTCTCTCCTCTTAGAGAAGCACTTTCAGCATTTATAGATAAGACTCAAGAAAATGTAACTGGTGAAGTTAAATTAAAATTATACAAAGGTAACTTAGTTAATGCTGGAATGACATCTCCATATTCTCTATACAATGAAGAATATGCAACATTTGGTGAAGATGCAGTATATGATCAAAAGGATTCTGCTGGATTCATTAATCTATATGGACTTCCAACTGTAGTTAAAGCTAAAATGGATGCTAAAAATCAAAAATAAAAAGTGAGGCTAAATATATGAAACTTTGGGGCGGACGATTTAAAAAAGGGACAGATGATCTAGTTAATGATTTCAACTCCTCTATAAGAGTTGATAAAAGAATGTATGAAGAAGATATTGAAGGTAGTTTAGCTCATGTAAAAATGCTTGGTGCGCAAGGAATTATTCCTATGGAATCAAGTAAAAAAATAGCTGCGGGTTTAGAAGAAATTCTAACTCGCATGCAAAATGGGGTTATAGAAATTGACCCTTCTTCAGAAGATATTCACAGCTTTACTGAAGGAATTTTAACATATTACATTGGGGATTGTGGAAAAAAACTACATACTGGTCGAAGCAGAAATGACCAAGTAACATTAGACCTTCGTATGTACTTAAAGAAAGCTCAATTAGGAATTATAGAAAATATTCTTGAACTTGAAGAAGTTCTTTTAGATAAATCTAAAGAGAATGTTTCAACTATAATGCCTGGTTATACTCATATGCAGAAGGCACAGCCAATAACTTTAGCTCATCACCTTTTAGCTTATGCAGAAATGTTTAAAAGAGATGTAGGCAGACTTCAAGACGCCTATAAGAGAACTGATGAAATGCCACTTGGTTCAGGGGCACTTGCAACTTCAACTTATCCTATAGATAGAGAATTTGTAGCAAGAGAACTAGGTTTTTCAAAGGTTACTTTAAACAGTCTTGATTCTGTTTCAGATAGAGATTATGTTATAGAAACTTTATCTGCAATTTCTATGATAATGATGCATCTTTCAAGATTTTCTGAGGAAATTATTCTTTGGTGTACAAATGAATTTAAATTTATAGAACTTGATGATGGCTATAGTACAGGAAGTTCTATAATGCCTCAAAAGAAAAATCCTGATGTTGCAGAGCTTATAAGAGGAAAAACTGGTCGTGTTTATGGGGATTTAATGGCACTTCTTACTGTTATGAAAGGTATTCCTCTAGCTTATAACAAAGATATGCAAGAAGATAAAGAAAGTGTATTTGATGCTATTGACACTGTAAATCTTGCACTTAAAACTTTCTCAGGAATGATTTCTACTATGAAAGTTAATAAAGATAGCATGAAGAAAGGTGCTTCTGGTGGTTTTACAAATGCTACTGACCTTGCTGACTATCTTGTTAAAAAAGGTGAAGCATTTAGAAATGCTCATGGTATAGTTGGAGAAATTGTTCTTTACTGTATCCAGGAAAATAAGCATATTGAAGATCTTTCACTAGAAAAGATGAGAGAATTCTCTCCTATTTTTGAAGAAGATGTTTATGAGGCAATAGATTTATACACTTGTGTAGAAGAAAGAAAAGTATTTGGGGGACCTTCTTCTAAGTCAGTACAAATTCAAATAGACGCCTTAGCAAAATTCTTAAGTGATACTAAAGGGGGCTTAAAATAAAATGAACAAGGTAGGAATTATAGGAGCTACAGGTTATGTTGGAGCTGAGCTTCTAAGAATACTTTTAAATCATAAAAACGTTGAAGTTACTGCATTAAGTTCAGTATCTTTCGAAGGACAAGGAATTAACGAAATATATAAAACATTTTTCAATAAAACAAATCTAATCTGTGAAACTATGGATGATGTTATAAAAAAAGCTGATGTAATCTTTACTGCTCTTCCACATGGATTAAGTGAAGGTATAGCAGCAAAGTGTGTTGAAGCTGGTAAGATATGCATTGATATCGGTGCTGACTTCAGACTATCTAGTGAAGAAGAATATAAAGAATGGTACGGAAAAGACTTCACTAAACCAGAACTTCATAAAGAAAGTGTTTATGGTTTACCTGAATTAAATAGAGAAAAAATTAAAAATTCTAAGCTTATAGCAAATCCAGGCTGCTACCCTACTTCTATTGAACTTGGGCTTATGCCTTTAATGAAAAATTCATTAATAGAAACTAAGGGAATTATTGCAGATTCAAAATCAGGCGCTACTGGTGCTGGTAGAAAATTAACTGACTCAAGCCACTTCTGTGACTTAAATGAAAACTTTGCACCATATAAAGTTGGGGCTCATAGACATACTCCTGAAATTGAAGAAACTTTAGGTCGCATGGCTAAGGATAAGGTTACAGTAACATTTACTCCTCACCTTCTTCCAATAAATAGAGGTATTATGTCTACAATTTACTGTACACCTAAATCAGAAGTTGATTTAGAGAAACTACATGATTTATATGTTGAAACTTACAAAAATGAACCATTTGTAAATGTACTTCCTCTAGGACAAACTGCTTGCTCTAGAGATGTAAGATTCTCTAACTTCTGTAATATTTCATTACATCTTAGCCATAGAAAAGATCAAATAATAGTTGTAAGTACTATTGATAATATGATTAAAGGTGCAGCTGGTCAAGCAATTCAGAATATGAATATTATTTTAGGTTTTGATGAAACAGAAGGATTAAACTTTATTTCACCAGCCTTTTAAAAAACGGCTATATAATTTTTTCTGGCATTATTAGCTGGTTAAAATTATATGGCCTTTTCTATTTTTCAACACAAATAAGGAGGCATAAATATATGAATATAGTTGAAATAAATAATGGTATTACAGCTCCAAAAGGTTTCTTATCTTCAGGAATTCACTGTGGAGTAAAAGAAGGATATGAAAAAAAAGATTTAGGTCTTATCTACTCAAAAATAAAATGTACAGCAGCAGGAGTTTATACAAGCAACAAGGTAAAAGGAGCACCTATTCTTGTATGTAAAAAACATCTTCAGGACAATAAAGCTCAAGCTGTCATAGTAAATAGTGGTAACGCTAATACTTGTAACGGTGATGATGGCTTTCTAAAAGCAGAAAAAATGACTGAAGCTGCAGCTTGTGGTTTAAAAATAAATAAGGAAGATGTACTTGTTGCTTCTACTGGTGTTATTGGACTTCCTCTTAACATAGAAGCAATTGAAAAAGGTATTCCATCTCTTGTAGATTCCCTTAGTGAAAATGGAAGTGATGATACAGCTAATGCCATCATGACTACTGATACTGTAAAAAAAGAAATTGCTGTTCAATTTAAATTATCAGGAAAAGACGTAACTATTGGTTCTATATCTAAGGGTTCTGGAATGATTGAACCAAATATGTGTACAATGCTTTCTTTTATAACAACAGATGTAAATATCAAAGATGAATTATTAAAAGAAGCATTAACTGAAGCTGTAAATGTAAGTTATAACAGAGTAAGTGTTGATGGTGATATGAGCACTAATGATACTATTCTTATATTAGCTAATGGTTTAGCTGAAAATGATATTATAGATTCTAAAAATGAAGATTATTATAGCTTCTTAGAAGCATTAAAATATGTAACTGTTAAACTTTCAAAACAAGTTGCTAAAGATGGTGAAGGTGCAACTAAATTAATTCAGTGTACTATGTCAGGTGCAAGAACAGAAGATGATGCTTTAATCCTTTCTAAAAGCGTTATAAATTCAAGCTTAGTAAAGGCTGCAATGTTTGGCTGCGATGCTAACTGGGGAAGAATTTTATGTGCTATGGGATACTCTAAAGCTTTCTTTGATCCTGAAAAAGTTAATGTTTATTTTGAAAGCAAACAAGGTTCAATAATCGTATGTAAAGATGGTGCATCTGTAAACTTTAATGAAGATGATGCTCTTAAGATATTAAAAGAAGATGAAATAACTATTAAAGTTGAACTTAATATAGGTGATGCTGAAATCACTACATGGGGCTGTGATCTTACTTATGATTACGTAAAAATTAACGGAGATTATAGAAGTTAAAAAACTTAAGGGGGCTTTAAATATGGCTATAATAGATGAATTAAAAAATAAAGATTTAAGTAATCGTGCCAATATTCTTGTTCAATCTCTTCCATATATTCAACATTATAATGGCAAGATTATCGTTGTTAAATACGGTGGTAATGCCATGATTAGCGAAGAATTAAGACAAACAGTAATAAATGATATTGTCTTAATGAAATGTGTAGGATTTAAACCTATAGTTGTTCATGGAGGCGGTCCTGCAATTACTAAAACTCTTGAAAGACTTGGAGAAGAAAGTAAATTTATAAATGGTTTAAGATATACAGATCAAGCAGCCATTGACGTTGTTCAAATGGTCCTTGGTGGAAAAGTTAATAAAGACTTAGTTTCATTAATCGAAAAAGCTGGAGGCAAAGCCTTAGGATTATGTGGAATGGATGGTTCTTTATTAAAAGCCAAAAAATTAGAGGGTGATGTAGACTTAGGATATGTTGGGGAAATAACTTCTGTTAATACAGATATCTTAGAAATGGCTCTTAATTCAGACTACATACCAGTTATAGGTAGTGTTGCTTTAGGAGAAGATGATGACTGTCTATATAACATTAATGCTGATTTATGTGCTGCTAAAATAGCTTCTGCTCTAAAAGCAGAAAAACTTATATTATTAACAGACGTACCTGGTGTTATGAGAGATCCTAAAGATATCAGCTCTTTAATCTCAATTTTAAGATTACATCAAGTACCTAAATTATGCTATGAAGGTGTAATTAAAGGTGGAATGATTCCTAAGATTGATTGCTGTGTTGAATCTGTACGTATGGGTGTTGAAAGAGCTCACATTATAGATGGACGTGTGCCTCACTCATTACTTCTTGAGCTATTCTTTGATGATGGAATAGGAACTATGATTTATTAGGAGATGATTAATTATGAAAAATAGTTTAATGAATACTTATGCTCCCCTAGAGCCTGTAATGAAGGAAGGTAAAGGAGTATATTTATTTGATACAGATAATAATAAATATCTTGATTTTACAAGTGGTATAGGAGTTAATTGCCTTGGATATGCTAATGAAAAATGGACTGAAGCTGTTTCAAAACAAATAGCTACTATGCAACACTGCTCTAACATATTTGTTAACCCAACTACAATTGAAGCTAGTAACAAATGGTGTAAAAAAGCTAAAATGAGTAAAGTTTTCTTCTGCAACTCAGGTGCTGAAGCAAATGAAGGTGCTGTAAAATTAGCTAAGAAATATAGCTTTGATAAATATGGTGAAGGAAGAAATAAGATTCTTTCTTTAAAACAATCTTTCCACGGAAGAACTATAACAACATTAAAACTTAATGGTCAAGATAAATTTCATAAGTACTTCTTCCCTTTCCCTGAAGGAATTGATTATGTAGAAGCTAATAACATTGAAGACTTTAAAATGAAGGCTACAGATGACGTATGTGCTATTATCATGGAAGCTATTCAAGGTGAAGGTGGAGTTCATCCTTTAAATAAAGACTTTGTTAAAGAAGTTGTATCTATATGTAATGAAAAAGATATTCTTGTTATCTTCGATGAAGTTCAATGTGGTATAGGAAGAACAGGAAAACTTTTTGGTTTCCAAAACTTCGATATCAAACCTAATATAGTATCAACTGCTAAGGGTATTGGAGCTGGTCTTCCTATGGGGGCTGTATTTGCAGATGAAAAAACTGCTTTAGCTTTTAACCCAGGAGATCACGGTTCAACTTTTGGTGGGAATCCAGTTGCATGTGCAGGTTCTATGGTTGTTGCAGATGAAATCTGTAATGAAGCAAGTTATGAAAAAATAAATGCTAACGGAAAGCTTATTAAAGATAAAATAACTAAAGCTAATTTAGATGAAGTTGTTGAAGTTAGAGGTATGGGATTAATGATAGGTATTGAAATTAAGGCAAATTCTTCTGAAGTACAGAAAAAAGCCATGAAAAATGGATTACTTGTATTAACTGCAGGACCTCACGTTGTAAGGCTTCTTCCTCCACTTGTAATGGAAAAAGAAGATATAGAAAAAGGTATTGATATTCTAATAAAAATACTACAATAATGTATTTTTGGGGGGCTTAAAAATGAAAAAAGATTTATTAAGAATGGATGATCTTTCAAAAGAAGAAATTTTAGACATTTTAAACCTTGCAGATCAGCTTAAATATGAGCATAAACATGGAATTTCTCATGAACTTTTAAAGGGTAAAAGTTTAGGAATGATATTTGAAAAAAGTTCTACAAGAACAAGAGTATCTTTTGAAGTTGGTATGTATGAGCTTGGAGGAAATGCTCTTTTCTTAAGCAGCAGAGACTTACAACTTGGTCGTGGAGAACCTATTGAAGATACTTCTAGAACTCTTTCTAGATTTCTTCAAGGAATTCTTATTAGAACCTATTCCCAAGAAGAAATAGATGGATTAGCTAAATATGCTTCTATTCCTGTTATTAATGGTTTAACTGATTTAGAACATCCTTGCCAGGTTTTAGCTGATTTAATGACAATAAGAGAATATAAAAACATCCTTGAAGGTTTAAACGTAGCCTTTATAGGTGATGGTAATAATGTAGCCCATTCATTAATGATAGGTGCTTTAAAAGTAGGTATGAACTTAAATATGGCATGTCCTGAAGGATATTTTCCAAAGGAAGAATATATTCAAAGAAGTAAAGAACTTGCTGAATTAGAAAATAAAAAATTTAATATTACAACTTCTCCTATTGAAGCTGCCAAAGATGCTGACATTATTTTCACTGATGTTTGGACTAGTATGGGACATGAAGCTGAATCTGAAGTGCGTAAACAGGCTTTTAAAGGCTTTCAAGTTAATAGGGAACTTATGTCTTATACAAAGGAAAACGCCCTTTTAATGCACTGCTTGCCAGCTCATAGAGGAGAGGAAATATCAAATGAAATGTTAGAAGAACATAGCACTGAAATTTTCGATGAAACAGAAAATAGATTACACGTTCAAAAGGCTATTCTCGTAAAACTACTTAAAAACAACTAATAAATTTTAACGAACATGTTTCTTTTTTAACAAATAAAAGTTATAATAACCAATGGAGGGTAAATATTTTATATATGTTACCTAGAATATTTATATAATTATTGGAGGTCGAATTTTATGTTAGTTTCAGCAAAAGACATGTTAAATAAGGCTAGAGAAGGTAAATACGCAGTAGGTCAATTTAACATTAACAACTTAGAATGGACAAAAGCTATTTTATTAACTGCTCAAGAAAACAACTCACCAGTTATCTTAGGTGTATCTGAAGGTGCAGGAAAATACATGGGGGGATATGATGCAATCGTTGGTATGGTTAACGGTTTAATCAAAGACTTAAACATCACAGTACCAGTAGCTCTACACTTAGATCACGGTAGCTTTGACGGAGCTTACAAATGTATAGAATCAGGATTCTCTTCTGTAATGTTTGATGGTTCTCACTATCCAATCGATGAAAACATAGAAAAGAGTAAGCAATTAATCGCTGACGCTTCAGCTAAAGGAATCTCAGTTGAATGTGAAGTTGGTTCAATTGGTGGAGAAGAAGACGGAGTTATCGGAGCTGGAGAAATCGCAGATCCTCAAGAATGTAAGAAGATAGCTGATCTAGGAACTACTATGTTAGCTGCTGGTATCGGAAACATTCACGGAAAATACCCAGCAAACTGGAAAGGTCTTGATTTCGATGCATTAGCAGCAATCAAGGAAGCAGTTGGAGATATGCCATTAGTTCTTCACGGTGGTACTGGTATCCCTGATGATATGATAGCAAAAGCTATATCTTTAGGAGTAGCTAAAATCAACGTTAATACTGAATGTCAATTAGTATTCGCTGAAGCTACAAGAAAGTACATTGAAGCTGGTAAAGACTTAGAAGGAAAAGGATTCGATCCAAGAAAACTTCTTGCTCCAGGTTATGAAGCTATAAAAGCTAAAGTTAAAGAAAAAATGGAATTATTCGGTTCAATAAACAGAGCTTAATAAGTAATCTTTAAAAATAAAAACTTCTATAATAAAAGAACACTACCAAAATGTAGGGGACAGTAAGTAGATTTGTGTAAATCCAAATCTACCTACTGTCTTTTTTGTATGATTAGTTGGTAGAAGTGGAATAATATTCATGTACATTTAAGGAGGAATTTTTATGACAAGAAAAACTGATACCAACTTCAATTACAATGAGGAAGTAAAAAAATGCAAGACGATTGATGATGTATTAGGTAAAAACGGCTTAGTACAAAGACTTGTGAAGGATGTATTAGAGAATATATTAGAAGCAGAAATGGATGAGCATTTAGGAAGAGATAGATATCAAAGACAGACTGACATTGATTCTGAAAATAGAAATTACCGAAATGGCTACAGCCAAAAGAACTTAAGAAGCTCTTTTGGGGACGTAGATTTGAATATTCCACGTGATAGAAAGGCTGAATTCGAGCCACAAATAATAAAAAAATACGAAACTGTGTGCAATGAGTTAGATAAAAAAATAATATCTCTTTATGCAAAAGGTATGTCTACTTCTGATATTCAGGCAGAAATAGAAGACTTATACGGAATTACAATTTCACCATCTATGGTTTCAAAAATAACTGATAAAGTCATAGCTACCGCTACCGAATGGCAAAATAGAATGCTTGATAAAACATATCCTATAGTTTATCTAGATGCTATGTATTTCAAAGTAAGGAGCAATGGGAAAATAGTAAATAAAGCAGTATACATATGTCTCGGATATTCTATGGAAGGATATAAAGATATATTAGGTTTATGGGTAGACGAAGCCGAAGGTGCTAAGTTCTGGTTAAGTATTTGCAATGATTTAAAGAATCGTGGAGTAAAAAACATTCTTATTGCCTGTATGGATGGTTTAAAAGGTCTACCTCAAGCAATAAAAACTGTCTTTCCAGAAGTTAATATTCAAACTTGTATAGTTCATCAGATAAGAAATTCTATAAAATATATAGCTTCAAAAGATAAAAAAGAATTCATGAGAGATTTAAAGGAAGTGTATAAAGCAACAACTGAAGATCTTGCGCTAGCGCAGCTCGATAACTTAAAAGACAAATGGGGAAGCAAATATGGAATGGTTATTGATTCTTGGTATAGTAATTGGAATAACTTATCTACATTCTTTGAGTTCTCTCCTAGAATAAGAAAAATAATATATACAACAAATGCTTTAGAAGGCTTTAATAGGCAAGTACGTAAATATACTAAATCTAGAATCATCTATCCAACAGATGAAGCCTTAAATAAATCCGTTTATTTAGCTACAATGGAGATAATGGAAAAATGGACTCAACCAATTCCTAACTGGGGTGCTACGCTAGCGGAGCTAAGTATTTATTTTGAAGAGCAATTAAAAGATGAATTAGCTTAAAGCTTGTACTTTTTATTAAAAATATGTATATTTTCATCTTTTTATCAAACACTATAAAAAGATAATAAAACTTATTATTAGTATTTCTAGTAAAGAAAAAAATATTACTGGAAACCAGAATTTCCAGTAATATTTTTTAAATAATAAATTTGTTTACACAAACTTATCTATTGTCTCAAATGTAGTGTTCTTTTATTATTTAATATTCTATTGTACTTTTCTCTTCTTTTTTAAATTCAAGGTAATTACAACCAATGAAATTCCAGCTAGTAATATTAATAATCCTAATTTAGCATTATCTCCTGTCTTAGCAGCTAGTTTTGCAACCTTTTGACTCTTTGCTACGTCTGTCTTTTCCTCTATAATTGGTTCTTTATCTTTATAAAGGCTAACTGCTTCCTCTATTTCATTGACTTTTACAATTACCTCTTTAGAAGTTTCATCTACCTCATATCCTTCTGGAACATCTACGATTTTATAAATATATGATCCATATTTTAAGTTTTCAGTAACAACTTCTCTATTTTCATCTGTATATTCATCACATATCTTTTTACTATTTTCATCAAAGATATCAATATGTGCACCTTTAATAGGAGAACCTGTATTCTTATCTTTTACTTTTATTATCAAGTTTCCTATACCTTCTTCATCCATAAATGTCTTAGTTAATTCATCATTGTATATTTCTATTTCTTGATTTGCAATAACCTCAAACTTTGTATATCCTTCATCTTCTATAAAGCCTTCTGGTGATTTTGATTCTTCTAGCACATATTTACCAATTCTTAGACTAGCTGTATATATACCAGTTTCTGATTCTTTCATTATGACAACTTCACTATCTTTATCTGGCTGTCCATCTGCATCTTTATCTTCATAAACCTTAAATTCAGCTCCTGTTAACTTATTATCTGGATAATCCTTGTCTACCTTTGTTAACTTAACAGTTCCTTTTTTACATTGATTAATAAAGTTCTTATGAATCTCATCATTTGATATTATAGTATCTTTACCTTCAGTAACCTCAAATTTTGTATATCCTTCAGCTACTATAAAGCCTTCTGGTGCTTTTCTTTCTTTTAATACATATTTACCAACTCTTAGCTTAGCTGTATATACTCCAACTTCAGTTTTGCTCTCTTCTAATTTTACAAATGAATTAGTGTTATCAGGTTTTCCATCTGCATCCTTATCTTCGTAAACCTTAAATTCAGCACCTGTTAATTTATTTTCTGGATAATCCTTGTCTACCTTTGTTAACTTAACAGTTCCCTTCTTAAGGCTATCATAGAATATATTATCTGCACTATTTCCAACCTGAACTTCTTTACTATCTTTTATTGTTACTTTTTGTGCTTCATTACAAATACTATAATTAGATGTACTATAATTAGATGGTGGGAAAGTTTCTTTAACCCAATAATCTCCACAAGGCAAATCTTTAATTTCATAAATACCTGGCTTCTTTATTGAATCTACTTCTGTCATCTCACCAAAATCTTGATCTTTACTTGCATCAAATTTTTTGTCTCCATCATCTTTATATACTTTAAATTTTGCACCTTTTAAGAATTCGTTTGTATCAGCACTCTTCTTAACAACCTTAATACTTCCTTTTATACTTTTGTTTACAAATGTAAATTCAAGTTTTTTAACATCTGCATTGTCATCAATAGTAAAGTCTTTTGAACAATTTTCTGTATCTATTTCATATCCTTCTGGTGGTTCAACTTCTGTAATCTTGTATTTCACACCAAATTTCAAATCAGTGAATACAGCTTTTCCATCTTTTCCTGTTACTTTAGATTCTCCTACAAGATTACCAAATCTATCACGCAACTCAAATTTTGCTCCAGATAAAGGAGTCTTTTCACTATTGTCAGCAATCTTATTTACAATTAGTTCTCCTGTCTCCCCAATACCAGCAGCCTTACCTACAGTAAAACGTATATTCTCTACAGTCTTTTCCCCAGTCTCTTCAACATTATCTCCAGTTTTTATATACGCCTTGTTTGATACTCTTCCGTTATTACTTAAGTTTTCACTTATAGTTGTTAAAAACTCTAAAATATAGGTATCTTTTACATCCTTCAACAGTAATTCAAGCTTATTTCCATCAATTAAGAATTGATCTTCTGTAATTGTATCATCAATGTATTTTGATTTTTCATCTGCATTTGATACATTATATTTATTAAGTTCATCTTGAGATGAAATTTTGTATACCTTTATACTATCTGTTTGTAATGTTAAAGCCTTATTAAGCTCATCTACTACAGTAACATCTCCAAAGTCTCTACAATTTCTATTTATAGCTATTGTCCACTTAATAACATTACTCTTATCTTGATACTCTGCAGATTTATATATAGGTGATACATCTACTGGACATTCCCCTTTTGAAGTAACTTGACTTATATCCTCACCAGTTAATATTGCATCATTATAAACTCTTTTAGTTTCTGTTTGTCCTACATAATTAGGCGAATGTTTTTCAAAAAAGCTATTATCAGTTATCTCTGTGTAATATGAAAATACATCATAATCATCCATAGGTTTTTGTTCATCTAAATATTGATAAGTGATAGTTTTAGTACTTTCATCATAATTTATGCTTCTCTTATCATTTTTGTATTTAGAATTAGAATTAGAAACATCAAAATATTCATCGTCTATCTTCACAATCTTTTGTCCATCAGGAATAGCATCTTTTATAACAATATTTTTTAAGCAATTAACTTTATCTTTATTTATTGTTATAGTCCATTTTACTAAGTTATTTTTATAATCATATTTTCCGTCTTTTTTTATAACATTAGGTTTACAATCAATAGTTGCTTCCTTAAGTATAGGCTCTGTTTCATCTGTAGTTAAAGTTACTTTATTAGTAAACCTAGCTATATCTCCATCCTTAATGCAAGTCTTTGCGTAATCCTTAATTTTTGTAGTATAAGTTATTGTATGTTTCCCTTCAAGAATTCTTTTACTATTTTCAGTTCTATCTTCAAATTCATAAACTAATTCATTATTAGAATTTACAGTACACTGTACAACATCATCATTAACTTTTATTGCCTGTACAACTTCATCTGTAGCTTCCACATACTCTTTACCTAGTTCTAATCCATCTGGAATAATATCTTTAATAGTAGCATTACTTAATTCTAATTCATTTTTATTAACTACAATAGTCCACTTTATTGTACCTTTAGAAGGAATAAATTCTCCTGTTTTAGTTAATAATTCAGGTTCTACTCCAACTTTAGTATCTGCATAAGTGTTTTTAGGTATATCTGTTCCAGTTATTTCAGCTCTATTTCCTAAATCTTGATGTTTAGCAGTTTTTAATACACTATCTGATACCTTTGTTTTATAAGTTATAGTAATATCCTTTGATAATTTACCAGTAATGCTGAACTGTTCTCCATCACCAGTACTTGCATTATCAACTAAACTACCATCATCGTTATTACTTATAAAAATACTTTTAGCAACTAATTCTTGTTCTTTTGAATCAAAGATATCTTTTAATTTAAAGTCATCTATAACTTTTCCATTACATTTTACGTTGATAGTCCAATTTATAGTTTTATTACTAGAATCATAATATCCACTTTTATCAATCCACGTTACATTAGTTTGAACTTCTTTTGACGCTTCATTTATATAGTCTTTATCTATATAAAGCTTTGCAGTATTTTTAAGATTTGAACCCTTAGGAAAGTTATCTTTAATTTTACTTGTTAATTTTATTATCTTTACTCCAGATATCTCTCCATCAAAGGTATAAGTAAATTTATTATCATAAGAAGCTTCTAAATTACCACTTTTAAATTCATTTTCACTTTTAACTTCATTGTTATAAAACTTAATAAATGAAAAATCTATAGATTGATAGTCACCTAAAATCTCTTGAATTGAACCCCCATTAATTGGAGCATTATCTTTGCAATCTACTTTTATAGTCCAATCAACTGTGTTTTCTGAATAATTATACTGTCCATCTTTACTTATTACTGGAGCCTTAGATTTATCCTTCTTGAAGTTTAAATCTACAATAGTAGGTTCTAATCCATCGATATCAATTCTAACTTTCTTCTTTCCACCATATCCAATGCTCTTTTCATTAAAAAATGTTTGAATTTCAAAAGTTCCTTTTACATTGGATTTTTGTTCAACAAATTCATTGAATGTAATTTTATACTTTTCTTTTTCAGAATCATAAGTCAGTGTACCTATAGATTCATCAGAGTTACCAACCTTAAAATCAAGAACCATTGCTGGATCTTTTTCAATCTCACTTGGTAAATCAATATAAATATAGTCACCATTCTTTATTGTGTTATTATTTGAAATTTCAAAAGAATATACTATTCCAAACTTATTTTTTGTATCAATTTCTTCAATATCTTTAAGTTGCCTATCTTTATATGGTTTTTTAATAACAGCATTATCTAGACTTACAAGCTCTACTCCTTTAAGAAATTTAACCTCTGCATTGCTTATTTCTTTTACACTTTCACCTCCTTTTGCACTTATACTCACAGGCACTGTAACCTGCTGTATGAATAAAATAATACTTATGAGGACACCTAAGATTTTTCTTAGTTTTCCTGAAAAAAATCTTTTATCCATACTTCCCACCCCTTGTATAATCTAGTTGTAACATTTGATAGAAAACTATTTACTATTCTAACGAACATTACATGTCTAAATTGATATTAATTTTCTTATCTA
>NZ_FPBY01000064.1 GCF_900116755.1 Clostridium sp. DSM 8431 | reverse complement strand
CATATGAACACATCCATAAAAACTTATAAAGTAACTACCGAACTTTGGACTTTCCTACTTTTTGCAAGGTTATCCACTTTATAAGCCAATACTTGGTTTACTTGCGTTATGTTCCATATGTCCTCTAGCGCTTCCTTCATACCTTATCGTTGCCAATAACGCACTTGCATTCGAGTTGTCTTCCTATCGGGACGGCGACGCAGGCTTCTTTCAGCCTGCCGGCTCAGCAAACATGCTGGGCGAACAAAAAGGCAGTCAGTAAAAGATTATACTGACTGCCTGCTTTTTATATGTAACTATTTACTAGTTTTAAAGAAAAATTTTATTATATTAGATAAAAACTTTGGAAGTTTTATAGCTATAATTTTCATACACTTATCCCCCGCATTAAAATAGAATTTATTTCTTTACATTATATATATGCTAGGATTTTAAAAATAGTCATTATTTTTTAATCTTTAGAGTAAATAACCATCATAACGCCTTTATTAAAAGAAATCTCTATATCCTCATTTAAAAACTCATTACTTAATGCTCTTGGTTCTAAAAGAGTCATATCATAATTATTTAAAAGATACTTAGCACCTTTGATTGTTACATTAGTTACTTCATCACTCATAGGAATAAAGCTTAAGGTATCTTTAAAGCTACCCTTAAGGCGTGTTTTCTTATTAATGAAGAAAATTCTATTATGATCATCAACTATTTCAAGTTCTATATTGCACTTTAATGCATCAAAAAATAGCCCAAAGTTTCCAATGGTATGATCCATTCTGCTTCCTGTACCACCTAAGATAATTATCTTTTTAAAGCCAAGCTCCTTAGCCTTTTCATATCCAAAACGCGTATCAGAATAATCTTTATCTACGCTAAGAATAACTTCTTCTATTTTTTTCTCTCTAAAATGCTTTAACACCTTTTTATTAACAGAATCAAAATCGCCTAAAATAGTATTAGGTTCAACATTATATTCATATAAGCAGTTACATCCACTATCTACACCTATAATATAATCATCTTTTTCTATAGTTTTTAATAGAAGTTCTTTAGATGGCTTTGTACCCCCAGTAACTACTACCGCTTTCATTTAAGCCTCACTCTTCAATTCTTTTATATTTTCCTCTATCTTACCATCTTTAAATACAGCAGAACCTGCTACAGCAACATTTACTCCTTCATCTACAACAGTTTTTATGTTGTTTACTCCGATTCCTCCATCTATTTCTATGATAAGATCCTTATTATATTTGTTTTTTAATTCATTAACTTCTTTAACTTTATTTATAGTATATTCAATGAACTTTTGTCCACCAAAACCAGGATTAACAGACATTATTAATACCATATCAATTTCAGGAATTAAATCTTTAATTAAATCTACAGATGTTCCTGGATTAAGAGCTATACCAGCTTTGATGTTTTTTGATTTTATAAGTTGAATAGTTCTGTCAATATGTTTGCAAGCTTCATAATGAACTGTAATTATATCTGCTCCAGCCCCTATAAAATCATCAATAAATCTTCCAGGTTCCTCTATCATTAGATGAACATCAAAACACTTATCAGTTTTATCTCTAAGCGCTTTAATAACTGGAGCTCCAAAAGTAATATTAGGAACAAACTGTCCATCCATTACATCTATATGTACCCAATCTGCTCCTGCCTTGTCTATTCTTTTTACTTCTTCTCCTAACTTTGAAAAGTCAGCAGAAAGTATTGATGGTGCTATTTTTACCATTTATATTTTCCCCCTTCAATTATTTCTTCTAAAGTTCTTATATAAAATTCATATCTATGTTTATTAATTTTCCCTTCTTCAACAGCTTCTTTTAAAGAACATCCTGGTTCTTTATGATGAACACATCCTCTAAATTTACATGTGTCATTATACTCATCAAATTCTGGGAAATAGTACTTTAGCTTATCTTTTTCTATAAATGTTACATCAAGAGTTGAAAAACCTGGTGTATCAACTATATATCCATTATCAATTTCAATAAGTTCGCTGTGTCTTGTTGTATGCTTACCTCTTCCTATTTTATCACTTACAATACCAGTTTCCATATGTTCTTTATCTGCAAGCTGATTAATAAGAGTAGATTTCCCTGCTCCTGAAGGACCACATAAAACAGTTACATTATTTTTCATTCTTCTTCTAAGTTCTTCTATTCCTATTCCTTCTTTTGCATTTATGAATAACACTTCATATCCTATGTCTGTAATTTTATTTTTAATTTCTTCTCTTTCTTTTTCATCTACCAAATCAACTTTATTAAGGCACACAACAGCCTCAATATTATTGCTTTCACATAAAAGCAAAAACCTATTTAAAAGATCAAAATTTAAATCTGGACTCTTAATAGCAAATACTACAAAAGCTAAAGTTACATTTGACACAGTAGGTCTTATAAGTTCAGAGGTTCTCTCATGAATTTCTTCTATTACACCTTTTCCTTTTTCAACTTTAATGCTTACATTATCTCCTACTATTGGCTTCATATCCTTATGACGAAACTTCCCTCTTGCCTTACATTCGATAATTCCTTCTTCAGTTTTTATATAATAGAAGCCGCCTATTCCTTTAATTATTTTTCCTTCCATAATTCCTCCAAAATTTTAATTCCTATTATATATAATAACCAGATTCCTATTATAATTGCAAATAAATATTGTTTTTTAAGTTATATTAATCTTTATATTGTAGTTACTTTTGCTAACAAATATATATTTTTTAGTTTCAAATGCAATTAATATAAACAAAAAAATAACAGGAATAATCCTGCTATTTTTTATATTATTTATTTTTTGCTTTATTTTCACCAGGATTAGGTTCTACTGGTGGTTGCTCTGGTGGTGGTGTTTTTTCTTTATCCTCATCATCTTCTTTCTGCTTATATTTTTCCTCATCAGACGTATCATCCTTCTTTGGTGGCTCCTTAGGAGTTGAAGGAGTTTCTCCATCTGATTTATTACCAGTGATAGTTTGATTTTGCTGATTATTAGTTGTATTTTCTTCAGCTTTATATACTCCAACATAAATTGTAACAGTAGTTCCAGACTTAACTGAATTTCCTACACCCTCTGAAGCATCAATTACCATACCATTTTGACTCTTATCACTAATTGTTCTCTGCTCTATAGAAACTCCAAGACCAGCATTTGAAAGTCTTTCTGCTGCAGTACTTTGGCTTACTCCAATAATAGATGGAACCTTAACATACTTAACAGCTGGTCCTTTACTTACAACTATAGTTATAGCTGTGTCTTCAGTTACTGACTCAGATGCTTCTGGATCTGTGCTTATTACATAACCTGAATCAACATAATCACTAGTTTCATACGAAATCTTGTAATTTGTTAATTTAGCCTTTTCAAGATCACTCTTTGCATCATCAATACTTTCTCCTACTACATCTGGCATAGGAATCTTAGTTTCTCCACCACTTACGATAACTCTTACCTTATCACCTTTTTTAGCTGTACTTCCTGGTTCTGGATTAACCTCTAAAATTGTTCCTTCAGGCTCTGAGCTTTCTTCAGTTCCTGCTTCTTCAAGAACTAATCCAACATCGCTTAAAGACTTCTTAGCATCAGTTAAAGTCATTCCTTTTATATCAGGAATAGTTACTTCTTTTGCAGATGAATTATTTAATGAAAATACACCAACTACTCCAAGAATTAATACAGCAGCTACTGCTATAATTCCAATAATCATTTTTTTCTTTTGCCCTAAGCTTGATGATTTTGACTTAGGCTTTTCATCTTCTTCATCATCATAATCATAATCATCATAGTCATAAAAATCATCATCACTATCTACGGATGAATCTTTTTTATTATTAGAAGTATTACTATCTACTACAGGATTAACAGCTTCCATAACGATTGTTTTACCATTATCGTCTTTTTTGTCATCTCCTATTATAGCATTTGGATCTTCTTTAATCTTTTCAAGATCTGTAATTGCTTCTCTTGCAGACTGATATCTCTTACTTGGGTCCTTTTCCATTAACTTTAATATTAATATGTTTAGACTTTCAGGAATTCTAGAATTAACCTGCTTTGGTGGAATAGGTTCTTCTTGAATATGCTTTAATGCTATTGTAACTGGAGAATCTGCATCAAAAGGCAACTTTCCAGTAGACATTTCATATAAAACAACACCTAAAGAATAAAGATCAGTTCTTGCATCTACAAAACTTCCCTTTGCCTGCTCTGGTGAAAAATATTGAGCTGATCCCATTATAGTAGTTGTGTTTGTTAATGTGCTTGAATCAGAAGATTTTGCTATACCAAAGTCAGTAACCTTTATAACTCCATCGTCTGTTACTAAAACATTTTGTGGTTTAACATCTCTATGAATAATATTATTCTTATGTGCACATTCTAATGCTCTTGCAATTTGTATACCAATCTTAACCGTGCTTTCATAATTTAGCTTTCCAAATTCTTTAATAACTTGCTTTAAGGTTTTTCCTTGAACATATTCCATTACTATATAATTAATATCATCCTGACTACCAACATCAAGTACATTTACAATATTATTATCTGACAACGTAGCAATTGCTGTTGCCTCTCTTTTAAATTTATTAACTATATCAGGATTATCACACAATTCTTTTTTTAATACTTTTACAGCTACATTTCTATTAAGCTTATTACACCTTGCCTTATAAACTATAGACATTCCGCCTTCGCCGATTTTTTCAAGTATTTCATACCTACTTCCTAATACTTCGCCTATCATACTACCTCTCCTCCAAATAATAAGACTGTAATATTATCCCTGCCTCCTTTATCTTTAGCAAGAGTGACAAGTTTGTCGCAAATATTATCAAATTCTTTATTTTCACTAATAACAGATACTATTTCATCTCTAGTAACTTCATTTGTTAAACCATCTGAACATAATAAATATATGTCATATGTACCTTTCTCTATGACAAAAATATCAGTATTAACAATGTCACCAGTTCCAACAGCTCTTGTTATTATATTCTTTTTAGGATGATTTGCAGCCTCGTCTTCAGTTATAGTTCCCAAGTCTACTAATTCTTGAACAAGTGAATGATCCTTTGTAATCTTCGTTATTTGGTTTCCTTTTAGTCCAAAACACGAACTATCTCCCACATTTGCAACAATTACTTTTTCACTAATCTGAAGACACGCAGTAACAGTGGTTCCCATCCCCCTCATACTACTGTCTTTTAATGATAGATTATATATTTCTGAATTAACATAACTTATAGCATCTCTTAAAATATTTATACAACAATTTTTGTTAAAATATTTTTTCATAAAGTCAATAATACCTTCAGCTGCCATTTTGCTTGCAACTTCTCCTGCATTATGACCTCCCATACCATCTGCTACTACATATATACTAAACTCATCACTTTCGTAGTAACATAAATAATCCTCATTTAGGCTTCTCACCATCCCTACATCACTTAAAAAACCAACCATAAACCTATCCCCCCTTTTCAACATGGGCTTTAATTATTATCACGTGCTTTAATGTAACTTCTTCTAAGCTGACCACATGCAGCATTGATGTCACTTCCCATTTCTCTTCTCACTGTCACTTCTACACCATGATTCTTTAAAATTTCCTCAAACTTTTCTATAGTTTCCTTTGAAGATCTCTTAAATGAATTTTCTTTAACCTCATTAACAGGAATTAGGTTAACATGACACAATAATCCCTTTAACAGCTTTCCTAATGCCTTTGCATCCTCTGCTCCATCATTTACATCTTTAACAAGAGAATATTCAAAAGTTATTCTTCTTGTTGTTTTGTCTATATAATATCTACATGCATCAAGAATTTCCTGGATGGAATACTTATTTGCAATAGGCATTATTTCTCTTCTCTTTTCATCACTAAAAGCATGTAATGATATGGCTAAAGTTATACTTAATCCTCTATCTGCTAAATCGTATATTTTAGGTACTATACCACAAGTTGATAATGTAATGTGTCTTTGCCCTATATTTAATCCATATTCAGCATTTACAAGTTCTAAGAACTTAGTTACATTTTCATAATTATCTAGAGGTTCTCCACTTCCCATAAGTACAACGTTAGATATTCTCTCTTTAATAATACTTTGTGCAACTAAAATTTGTGCTAAAATTTCACCAGCGCTTAAGTTTCTTACCCTTCCTTCTAAAGTAGATGCGCAGAATTTACACCCCATTCTACACCCTACTTGTGTGGAAATACATATAGAATTTCCATGTTTATATTTCATTATTACAGTTTCAATAAGATTTCCATCTCTAAAACATAATAATAATTTTTTTGTTCCATCAATTTTAGACTCATACATTTCTTCTACTTTAGGAATTTCAATATAAAAGTTCTCACTTAATTTTTCCTTTAAGTTTTTAGGAATATTCTTCATTCCTTCAAAGTCCCAGACTTCTTTATATATCCATGAGAAGATTTGTTTTGCTCTAAATGCACTTTCACCGTTTTCCTTCATCCAGCTTTGTAATTCTTCTAAAGTAAAATCTAATAAATTTTTCATATAAAGCTCCTAATTTTTACGTATCTTAGCTATAAAGAATCCATCCATATATTCATTAGGCATTATTGTAAGCATTCCCTCTTTGTCATACTTAAATTCTTTTCCTTTACCAACAAATATTTTTTCTATTTCTGCATCCTTATGCTTTTCAACAAACCATCTTACGTTTTCTTCATTTTCTTCTTTGTTTAAAGTACAAGTTGAATAAACCATTATTCCACCCTTCTTTAAATATCCCCAGGCATTTTCCATAATTTGTCTTTGAACATCAACTATTTCCTTTAAATCTTTTCTCTTTTTATTGTACTTAATTTCAGGTTTCTTTCTTATTATTCCTATACCTGAACATGGTACATCTATTAATATCTTATCAGCTCTGTTTATAAGGTCTGAGCTAAGAACAGTAGCATCCATCTGTGCAAGTTTAACATTAGTAAGTCCAAGTCTTTCACAGTTTTCCTTAATAAGTTCTAACTTTTGTTCATGAATATCGTAAGCTAAAACTTCACCTGTGTTATTTAATATTTCAGCTATATGAGTTGTTTTTCCACCTGGAGCTGCACAAAGATCAACTACAGTTTCACCTTCATTTATTTCTAATAATGGGGCAACCATCATAGCACTTTCATCTTGAACAGTTATTTTACCTTTAGCAAATAATCTATTCTTTTCAATAGACTTTCCACCATTAATAGCTATAGCTTCTGGGCACACGAAACCTTCTTCTATATTGTAGCCTTCAGCTTCAAGCTCTTCATATATTTCTTCATATTCACCCTTAACATCATTAACTCTTACAGTAACCATTGGAATGTTGTTAAGTCCATGAAGTATTCTTAAAGTCTCTTGTTCACCATATTGCTTAAATAGCATTCTTATCATCCATGGTTCAAAAGAAAATTCATAAGCTATTTCATCTATTTTATTTCTGAATTTTATATCAAAAGCACCATTCTTCTTAACGAAGTTTCTAAGTATTCCATTTACAAGCTTTGCATCTTTTTCCGAAACTTCTTTTGCAAGTTCTACTGCTTCATTTACAGCTGCATATGAAGGTATTTTATCAAGAAAATGCATTTGGTAAATTGCCACTCTTAAAATATTTAAGACTGTTTTATCCATAACATCAGTATCTCTAACGAAAGAACCAATAATCATGTCTATAGTTTTTAATCTTCTTAGTGTACCATATACTATTTCTGTAACTAAGCTTTTATCAACATCTGATAAATCTGATTCATTTAATTCCTTAGACAAAATTATATTTGAGTATGCTCCTTCTTCAGTAATTCTATTTAATATTTTAACTGCAATTTTTCTACTATTCATAATTTTACCTCTTTAATCATTTCTATTACTTATGGCAATTAATCTAATAAGCTGAGATACTGCCATAATTGTAGCTGCTACATATGTCATAGCTGCTGCTTCTAAAACTTTTTTAGCCCCTTTTAGTTCATCTCCAAACAAGATTCCCTTAGCATCTAAGATTTTTAATGCTCTTCTTGATGCATCAAATTCAACCGGAAGAGTTACAAGCTGAAAAACTACTACTGCTGAAAACATAAGTATACCTAAATAAACTAATGGTTTTATAGATAGAATTAAACCTGCTATAAATAAAATCCAAGAAAAATTGGAACTGAAATTAACAACAGGAAAAATTGAATTTCTAATCTTAAGTGGACTATAACTTTTAGCATGTTGAATGGCGTGACCACATTCATGAGCTGCTATTCCAGCTGATGCTATACTGTTTCCATTATACACCTCTGGAGAAAGTCTTAAAACCCTTGATGACGGGTCATAATGATCTCCAAGCTGTCTGTTTACAACTTCTATTGGCACATCGTAAAGTCCTGCTGAATCTAAAATCATTCTTGCAATTTGCGATCCTGTATATCCATTAAGTATTCTTACACTTTTATATTTATTATATGCAGAATTTACTTTTGCCTGAGCTAAGAAACTGATTAATAGTGCTGGCAGAAGTAAAATATAAGTGGGATCAAATCCATAAAAAAAGCCATGATGCATACTAAAATCACTCCTATCTTAGAACTACATTTTCATCTATTTCATGACCATTTATATATTGTTCAACAGTTAAAGGCTTTTTGTTTGGAAATTGCACTTTTTTAATTAAAAGAACACTTTCTTTGCAAGCAACCTTAATTCCTTCTTTGCTTACATTTAGTATTGTTCCATTTTCCTTATTATGCTTTTCATTTAATACTCTTGATTCAAAGATTTTCATCTTATCTTCTTTATAGTTAGTATAACATATAGGCCATGGATTTAAACCTCTTATTAAATTATGTATTCTCTCTGCTGTATCATTCCAATTAATAAGTGCCATATTCTTATCTAACATTTTAGCATAAAAAGTTTCACCAGTCTGCTTCTCAGGAGTTATTTCTCCCTTTACCATCTTATCTATTGTATTTTTAAGAAGATCTGCTCCTCTTTCCTTTAAGATGTCATAAAGTTCACCAGCTGTCATTTCTTCTAAAATTTCAACTTCATCCTTCATAAGCATATCTCCAGTATCAAGACCTACATCCATTAACATAGTAGTGTTTCCTGATACCTTTTCACCATTTATTACTGCCCATTGTATTGGAGCTGCTCCTCTATACATTGGAAGAAGTGAACCATGAAGATTTATACAGCCATACTTTGGAATATCTAAAACTTCTTTAGTTAAGATTTGTCCAAATGCCACTACTATAATAAAATCTGGCTCCATATCTTTTAATTTTTGTACCATTTCAGGTTCATTTTTTAACTTTTCTGGTTGGAAAACAGGAATATTATGTTTAACTGCTACTTCCTTAACATCAGAGAAAGCTAACTTTTTACCTCTTCCCTTTGGTCTATCAGGCTGTGTAAAAACAGCCTTAACCCCATAATTTTCAATAAGCATTTTTAATGCAGGAACAGCAAAGTCTGGCGTTCCCATAAAAACTATGTTCATTTTTATCTTTTCCTCCTATTTGTTTCCTACGTGGTCAATAAATAGTACACCATCTAAGTGTTCATTTTCATGACATATAGCTCTAGCTAAAAGTTCTTCACCTTCAAGAATAAATTCTTCTCCCTTTTCATTTAGTGCTTTAACTTTAACATAGTTAGGTCTTCTTACATCTTCACTAACTCCAGGTATACTTAAGCATCCTTCTTCACCATCTTGAACTCCACTTGTTTCTAATATTTCAGGATTTATAAAAACTCTTAATCCTTCTCCATCATAAACATCAATCACAAAAATTCTCTTTAATATACCAACTTGAGGTGCTGCTAAACCAACACCATCAGCTTTGTACATTGTTTCACCCATATCTTTTATTAAAGTTAAGATTTTTTCATCAATCTTATCTACTACCTTTGAGCGTTTTCTTAAGACGTCGTCTCCTTCTAATCTTATATTTCTAATTGCCATTTATTTCTCCTCCTAAGCCATATTATTTGGGTTTATATCTAAACTTACTCTTATATCATTATATACACTCTTAGTCAATTCATAAAGAGTATCTTTAATTATTTTTCTTAATTCTATATTTATTGAGCCTTTAATTACTATTTGCCACCTATATTTTTCTTTTATTTTCGTTATTATACATGGTGTAGGCCCTAAAATCACAATATCTTTCTCATTTTTCAAAACTTCTTTTAAAGTTTCTCCAGCCTTTGCCATAAAATTTCTAAGCTTTGCTTCATCTTTAGATAAGCCATTTATTAGTAAGATTTTACTAAAAGGCGGATAATTCATTGCTTTTCTAACTTTAATTTCTTCCTTATATAAATCATCATAATTATTATTCACAGCATAATTTAAGCTCATACTTTCAGGGGTATAAGTTTGAACTATTACATTGCCCTTCTTATCTCCTCTTCCTGCTCTTCCTGCAACCTGAGTAATAATTTGATAAGTTCTTTCATCTGCTCTATAATCAGGAATATTTAAAGAAATATCAGCTGCTAAAATACCTACTAAAGTAACATTTTCAAAATCAAGTCCCTTAGATATCATTTGAGTACCTATAAGAATATCTGCTTCACCATTTTTAAAGGAATTATATATATTTTCATGAGCATCCTTTGTTCTAGTTGTATCAACATCCATTCTTAAAATTCTTGCCCTCGGAAAAAGCTTATGAACTTCTTCTTGAACTCTTTCAGTACCTGCTCCAAAGAATTTAACATACTTGCTTCCACACTTTGGACACATCTTAGTTTGCTTCATAGCCCTTCCACACAAATGGCATACAAGATATCCATTTTTATGATATGTCATTGATACATCACACTCTGGGCATTTAAAAACATATCCGCAGCTTCTACAAGATACAAAGGTCGAAAAGCCTCTTCTATTTAAAAACAAAATAGTCTGTTCACCTTTTTCTAAGTTTTCCTCCACTGCCTTATGAAGCTTTCTACTTAAAATAGATAAATTTCCAGATTTAATTTCCTCTCTCATATCGACTATTTCAGTATGAGGAAGAGGTTTATTACTTACTCTGTTTTTAATTTCTATAAGTTTAAGTTTTCCTATCTCTGCTTCATAAAAACTTTCAATAGATGGAGTTGCAGAACCTAATACATATTTACAGCCTTTAATTTCACTTAAAAACTTAGCAACTTCTTTAGTATTATATTTAGGGTTATGATCTGACTTATATGTGTTTTCATGTTCTTCATCTATAATGATAAGTCCTAAATCATTAAGTGGAAGGAAAATAGCACTTCTAGCTCCAACAACAAGTCTTGCTTCTCCTTTTTTTATTCTAAACCATTCATCATATCTTTCGCCTAAAGACAGTCTGCTATGAAAAAGAGCAACATCTCTTCCAAATCTTCCTTTAAATCTTTCAATCATCTGAGGTGTAAGAGCAATTTCAGGTACAAGCATTATAGCAGATTTTCCTTGGTTTAATACTTCAGACACCAGATTCATATATACTTCTGTTTTTCCAGAGCCTGTAACTCCTTTTAAAAGAAATCCCTTTTTATCTGAATTCATTATTGTATTAAAAGCTGCTCTCTGCTCTTCATTTAATACATTCTTAGTTTCTTCTTTATACTGTCTGTTATTATATCTATAAACTACCTTATCTTCTGCACATAAATATCCTTCTTCTATTAATTTATTTATACTATATAGTGATAAGTTAAATTCTTTATTAAGCTCTGTCTTTGTAAACTCACCATCATGTTTTTTAACAAAGTCTGATATTTTTATATAATTATCCTTGGTTTTATACTTGCCATCAAGCTCCTTTACAAAACCTATAACAATTTTCTTTTTATTCTTAAGACCACTTAAAATACCTGTTGGAATTATGCATCTTATTGCATCTATATACTTACATAAATAATTATCTCTTAAAAAGTCAATAAGCTTTAAATCATCTCTAGATAAAATTGGCTCTTCATCTTCAATTGAGGTTATATATTTAATTCTCTTTATATTTTCAATACCTTCACATTTTAATCCTATAACAAAGCCTTCCACTGGTCTATTTCCTTTTCCAAAAGGAACTTTAACCCTGTGACCCACCTCTATTATATCATTATGTTCATCTTTTACTTTATAGGTGAAGGGTCTGTCAATTTCTACTGCATCACTATTAACAATTACCTCAGCATATAAATCTATCACTTTTTCCTTCACAACTCCTTTATAACAGAAAAAGCGCTTTTAGCGCTTTTCCATAATTACATCAAATAATTCCCTAGCAACTTCTCTTTTGCTCATTTTGCTAAGAACTTTTTCTTCTAATTCTCTTGATATAATAGTTACCCTATTATCATCAGATCCAAATCCAGTATCCTTTGATGTAATATCATTAGCTACTATATAATCAAGATTCTTTCTTTGAAGTTTACCTTTAGCATTTTCAATAAGATTTTCACTTTCAGCTGCAAAACCAACTAAAACTTGATTTTTCTTATTTTCTCCTAAAGTCATTAGTATATCCTTGTCTCTTACAAGCTCTATAACCAAACTACCTTCACCTTTTTTGATTTTTTGCTTACTTACTTCTTTTGCTTTATAATCTGCAACTGCTGCTGACATTATTACAATATCAGATTCTTCATATCTTTTATTAATTTCATCAAACATTTCCGAGTTTGTAGATACATCGATAGTTTCTATGCCTTGAGGTTTTTCTAAAGCTACAGGTCCTGATACTAAAGTTACCTCAGCACCTCTATCTCTAGCCTCTTTAGCTATTTCATATCCCATTTTTCCTGTGGATCTATTAGAAACAAATCTTACTGGATCAATGTCTGATCTAGTTGGTCCTGCACTAATTAGTACTTTTTTACCACATAGATCTTTCTTGTCATACAGTTCAGTTAAAACTCTCTCAACTATAACTTCTGGTTTAGGTAACTTTCCTTTTCCTATATCACCACAAGCAAGTCTTCCTGAGTCAGGTTCAACAAATTCATATCCAAGAGATTTTAATTTTTCTATATTACTTTGTACTATAGGATTGTCATACATATTAGTATTCATAGCTGGGGCAAATATAACCTTAGCCTTTGATGCCATAATAGTTGTAGATAGCATATCATCTGCAATTCCATTTGCTACTTTTCCTATTATGTTTGCTGTTGCTGGTGCAATAAGTATACAGTCAGCTTTCTGTGCTAAACTTATATGTTGTATTTCCCAAGCCTTTGGTTCCTGAAACATATCAGTAATAACAAAATTTTGACTTATACTTTGAAATGTTAAAGGTGCTACAAACTTTTCAGCATGTTTTGTCATTATAACATTTACTTCAATATTCTTTTTTCTTAAGGAGCTTGCAATATCTAAAGCTTTATATACTGCTATTCCCCCAGTAACCCCAAGTATAACACACTTATTACTATTCATTGTCCTCATCTGATTCTACAGTGTATAATTCTTCAGGTTCAGATACAACATCAAAGTTAGCTTCTTCGTATGAAACTAAACCTTCATTAACTTCATTAATAGCTACTGTAAGTGGCTTCTTTGAATCTGTTTCTACTAATTCTTCTGAACCGTCTATTATTTGTCTAGCTCTTTTTGATGTTACTATAACTAGAGAATATCTATCCTCTACCTTCTTTAATAATTCTACTACTGATGGATTAATCATTGTATTCTTCATCGTCTAAAACCTCCTTCAAATCTGGTAAAACATTATCTTTTATTCTATCTACTCTACAACTTTCTGCAGCTAAGATATTTTCTATTTTTGAAACCGCAGCATCTACTGTATCATTTACAACTCCATAGTTGTATTTTGAGATATAATTTATTTCTTTATAAGCAGAAGTAAATCTCTTCATTAATGATTCTGGAGTTTCACTTCCTCTATTTATTATTCTTTGCTTTAATTCTTTCATTGATGGAGGAAGTATAAATATAAACACTCCATCTTCTCCACAGTTTTCTTTAACTCTTAATGCTCCTTGAATATCTATTTCAAGAATTACATTTTTACCGCTATCAAGCATTTCTTCAACTTTAGACTTTGGAGTACCGTAATAATTTCCGTATACTTCAGCCCATTCTAAGAAATCATTTTCCTGAACCTTACCCTTAAATTCTTCCTTTGTCATGAAATAATAGTTTACTCCATGAACTTCACCTTGTCTAGGCTCTCTAGTTGTTGCTGAAACTGAAAGGTATATATCTTTATGCTTTTCTAATAAAGCTTTACATATAGTTCCTTTTCCAGCTCCAGAAGGACCAGAAATAACTATTAATATTCCTCTATTATTATTCATCTTATTCTTCAACCTCTTCTACTGCCTCATCTTTATTTGATAATCTATGAGCTACAGTTTCAGGCTGAACTGCTGAAAGTATAACATGATCTGAATCTGTTACTATTACTGCTCTTGTTCTTCTTCCATATGTAGCATCTATAAGCATTCCTCTATCTCTTGCTTCTTGAATTATTCTTTTGATTGGTGCAGATTCTGGACTTACTATAGCAATTAATCTATTTGCAGAAATTATGTTTCCAAAACCTATATTTATAAGTTTTATTCCCATGTATCATTTCCTCCTTGAACTATTCAATGTTCTGAACTTGTTCTCTTATTTTTTCAATTAAATTTTTTATATCAATGACTAAATTAGTCATATTCATATCGTTACATTTTGAACCAATAGTATTAGTTTCTCTATTCATTTCTTGAATTATAAAGTCAAGTTTTCTTCCTATAGATTCATCTAAGCATAAAGTCTTTCTCATTTGATCTAAATGACTATATAGCCTAGTTATCTCTTCATCAACTGCAACCTTATCTGCAAATATAGCAACTTCTTGAGCTATTCTTTCTTCATTAACTTCAAAATCTTGTGTAAGCTCTTTTATTCTTTCTTCAAGTTTTATCTTGTAGTTTTTAGGTACTTCATTTGCATAGCCTTCAATTTCTCTAACATCATTCTCAATATTTGAAAGTTTTGCGAAAATATCTTCTCTAAGTTTTTCCCCTTCAACCATTCTCATTTCCACCATTTTATCTAAAGCAGATTCTAATAGTGGTTTAACTTCACTTAAAATTTCATCTAAATCTTCTTCTTCAGTTTCAAGTGTTATTATGTCAGGTAGTTTAGCAATCTTACTTACTGTAATGTCATTTTCTATATTTAATGATTCAGAAAGTTCTGTTAAACAGTTATAATATTCCTTAGCAAGCTCAAGGTTTAATGTAGGCTTAGAATTTCCTTTTCCATAACTTTTATAATTTATAAAAACATCTACCTTACCTCTTTTTAGTCTTGAACTTATTATCTTTCTTAAATCTTCTTCTAAAGCAATCATAAATTTAGGTAATCTTATATTTATGTCAAGATATCTATTATTAACACTTTTCATTTCTATTGAAAATAAATAATCTTTACCTTCTTCACCTTGTGCCCTTCCAAAGCTAGTCATACTTTTTACCATTACTTTTATCCACCTCCCTCAAACATAAAATAATAATAATTCATAGCCTTTATATAGTCAACATTTTGTTCACAATTTGTTAACATTTTTTTAGTACCAAAAAAAGAGGCTCAAGTTAAAGCCCCTTTTTCAAATAATCTTCTCGCACTTTCTCTATCTCTCTATAATTTTTTCTAATACTTTTAACATTTTCAAGAGATATGCCTGTAGTTTCAGAAATACTTTCATCATCAGAATTTTCAAGAAGATTTAAAATTTTTTCTAAATTCTTAAGTTCTTTTAGTCTTTCTTCTTCAAGGTTTCTCATATAAAAGCCCTCATTTTTAAAGTTATTTTATAAATAAAATGTTCCTTACATAAAAGTAACTATTTCAGATATTTCCTTACTCTTATTATGAGTTGGAAGAGGTTTTACTCCTTCAGCTGCATATCCAAGGTCAAGCATCATAAGTACTTCTTCATTTTCTGGAAGACCAAGTTCCTTTTGGACTACTTCTGGATCAAAGAAATTAATCCAACAACTGTTTACTCCCACATTTTCTGCTGCTAAAAGCATATGAGTAGCTACAATTGAAGCATCTTCTACACCTGAATCTCTTTTTTCACCTGGGTAAGTAAATACATTATTCTTATCAAAAGCAACAACTGCTACTGTACTAGCACCATATCTGCAAGGTGTACACTTATCAACTTTAGCTAGTCCTTCTTCACTTTCTATTACATAAATATGTTGTTCTTGAAGATTCTTAGCTGTTGGAGCTATTCTTGCTGCTTCTAAAATTTCATCAAGCTTTTCTCTTTCAACTTTTTTACCATTAAATTTTTTACATGAAAAACGTTCACTAATTACTTTTGTAAATTCCATTTTAAATTCCTCCATTGTTTTTAATTTGGGTTCATATATATTTTATCAACTTTACTTAAAATTAAAAGTATAAGTTTTCAAATTTGCTTTACACTTATACTATAATTTCTTTTGTTTACAATGTAAAATGCTTATTATGAGTTACCATTCATTTTTCGTATTGCTGAGCAAATTCTAATTATATATATTTATATTATAAAATCAGCTTATAATTGCAAAAAACGATAATACCATCTAAGGCAGCTAATATTAATTATTTTCTATCTGCTCAAGCTGCTTTTTATTAAATAACTCCTTAATGCAAAGTTTTAAATATCAGTATTTTTATCTCATTTATATCTAATAACCTAACTACTATATAACATATTCATAAAATCTTCAAAAGAATCCGCCACATATTGCAAACTTCTGCGTTGTAAAAATTCTATTGCTTCTGCTTCTGATTGATAATCATTAATATCAATTCCATAATCATTATCCACAATGAGTAAGGAAACTTGTTCATCTAAATCTAAATATACTACTTTAGGCTCAGCACTATTATCTTTATAATCAAAGCAGATATTATTTCCAGCTGGATCAATTGCAAAAGGAACAACATTTTTAGGTAATACACCATCTTCATCATCAGTCTGCACATTAAAGCAATGTATTAATGAATCCTCGTCATTTTCATTAATTTGAAGACCCCTCCAAATACCCTTTGTATTCCTTCAACATCAAATAGTTTTTATCTGGAGTAGTCCAATGATATAGCGAAACACATTTCTTATACTCATCAGGAAAGCGAAAACCTATTTTCTTTTCAACCTTCTCAATGTCAGCTAATTTTAATTCATTATTATCATAAATCGTCCATTTAATATTACATTCTCCTTTAATTCTTTTAAAATACTTTTATAAAAATTCACCTTCAAATATAAAACCCATTTTATTTTCACATGAATTTCCTCCTCCCCATAGTGTTTGTCTAGAACCTTCATGAGGGCTCCTTTTTACAAGCCTAATTATATATATTTATATTACAAAAACACCTCTAAATTTAATTAAAAGTGCTTTTTATAAGTATATATTTCTAAATCAGCTAATCTTACTGAAATAGGCAGTCTGCTTTTATTATTTATTAAATTTAATACTATTTCTGTAGAAGTTTCTAAATCAATATAATTTCCACAGGACACAAATATAGTTTTCACATCATTTCTTGTTCTAAGAGCTCTGCCATATACTTCTCCATTTATTATAATGTCCTCATATGAACCTTTCTTATTTTCCGGCATATTAAAGTCAAAACCATTAACTTTCAAATAACTTTTGGCAACACCTATAGTTGGTCTATTAAGAAAAGCTGCTTACCTTTTGAAGTCTATTTCCATTTAAATTGTAAGCATAATTATAATACATATTATTGAAGACTGCACCACTAATTATACTATCTGGATTATATTCTAATTGTTGCCTTACAACATTTAGTTTATCCTCTTTATCTTTCGTATAAGCTTCTAATAATGTTAGATTACCATCAATATTATAGCTTCTATCTTGATTGTTTCCATTTCTATCAATTCTCTTAGTTAAATTTCCTTCTTTGTCATAATAGAAGTACTCTGAATTTCCTTCTTGATCCTTAATTTCTGAAACCTGACCTAAAGAATTATAGAAATACTCAATTGTTCCACCATCACCATCAATAACTCCAGTTATATTTCCTCTTGCATCATAACTATAGCTTTGAGCTTTCTTATTTTCTCTTCTTGAATTAGGCGTTGTAATATCCTTAATCTGTCCAAGTAATGTATAAGTATACTCAACCTTATTCTTCTCTCCATCAATTGAAGTTTTTAAATTTCCTCTTGGATCATAAGTATTTTGTGCTGTTACTTGTCCTAAAGCGTTTTTAACTTCAATTACTTGTCCAGTAACATTGTACTTATAAGTTGTACCAACACCATCATCAGTATTAGCATCGTACTGCTCTGGTAATACCTGCTTTATAATTCTATCATTCTTATCATAGAAAAGCCTTGTAGTGTTACCAGATATATTGATAAAATGAGTTAATCTACTTTGTTCGTCGTACTTGTAACATTTCTTTTTCTTATCAAAGTCAAAGTTCTTTTCAGCAAATAATTTTTCATTTTCTTTCTTCTTATTATACCTATCAAAGAACTTAACATTATAATATAATCATACTCTGACTCATACTTCTTCGTAACTGCTTTAGCATCTTCTCCAGAGAATTCTCTTAAAGAAACAATGTGGTCTGATTTGTCATATTCGTAAACCTTACTTCTAAAGATTCCATCTCTTAAGCCCCGATAATTATTTGGACAAATCATATTAGTATAGGTTATACTAAATATAGTAATTATTGGAGGTAATTTATGAAAGGAAAAACTTATTCAGAAGAATTTAAGAATCAAATATTAAATGAAGTGAAAGAGGTTGGTAATGTTTCTTTAGTTGGAAGAAAACATGGAATATCTACTAGTACAATTTTTACTTGGATAAGCAAATCAAAGAATAAAGATAAGATTAAGGTAAAACCAGGTAGAAAAGCTTTGATTGAGGGAAAGAATAGTATAGAAGAATTAAATGAAGTAACTCAGGA
>NZ_FPBY01000250.1 GCF_900116755.1 Clostridium sp. DSM 8431 | reverse complement strand
CATTCTTATAAAATCAAGAATTTTAAAGGCCGTCCACCTATATTTGAATAGCTAGTTTTATTTATCACTCTATTTCATAATTGAGCCTTATTTTTTCAAACGCTTTAAAGTTGGGAAGAATAATTTCATTATATTTCTAGATTGGTCATCAGTCATCCCTTTATTATTTGAAATAACATTAGGGATACAGAATTCAATTGATTCATTCTTATATCTTGAATGAATTTTTTTACTGTCTCTGCTAAATTATTGTACAAATCTTTAGGCTTTATAACTTCAACTTGAGTTCTAAAGAGTAACAGAATATTAGAGTATAAGAAGTGAAAAATAAAGTTAAGTACCATAAATTAGGATATAATTAAAGAGAAATATTTTTTATGGGGAGTTAGTTATGAATAATAAAGACATTCTAATTTTAGATGATGATATAGACTTAGCAATGATTGCAAGTGATACTTTAGAAGATCATGGCTATTCAGTAGAAATAGATGAAGGTATTAATGACGCTTATTCTATTATGGAAGCGACAAACTTTAAATTAATAATATTAGATATTAATCTTCCAGAAGGTACAGGCTTTGATTTTTGTACAGAAATAAGAAAAGAAAGTACCATACCTATAATTTTTATAAGTGCAAGAACAAGTGATACAGATAAGGTTAAAGGTCTTGATATTGGAGGGGATGATTATCTTTCTAAACCATATTCTTTAGCTGAATTACTATCAAGAGTAAATGCAAATATGAGAAGAGCTTATGGATTTGCTCAAAGAAATACCTTTAAGTTTGGTGATATTGAAGCAGATTTAAATATGAGGACAGTAAAGAAAGATGGACAATTAATTAACCTTTCAATTAAAGAATTTGATTTACTTAAGTATTTTATTCAGCACAAGAATGTACCCTTAAAGAAAGAGATTATATTTTCAGAAGTATGGGAAATATTTAATGATGCTGAAATTTCTAGTTTGGCAGTTCATATAAGATGGCTTAGAGAAAAGCTAGAAATTAATTCTTCTAAACCACAGTTTATAAAAACAGTATGGGGTGTAGGGTATATTTTTGAGGTGAAAGAATGAGAAGAAAGATAATATTTATAGTAATTTTTTTCTTAGTACTTATTACTGAAATATTTATTACAAAGAATTATGGCAACAGTGGGGGATTTGAAAGCAGAAAAAGAGAGGTAAAAAACAATGACAAGAGTATTGTTAAAAGCTAAAGATTTATGTAAAAGCTACGCAACAGATGGGCTTCAAACTCATGTAATAAGTCATATGGAATTAGAAATCAATGAAAAAGATTTTACTGTTATTATGGGAAGCTCAGGTTCAGGAAAGTCAACTTTATTATATTGTTTAAGTGGAATGGATGAAATAACTTCAGGAGAAGTATAAGTTAATTAACAAAATGAAAGCTAAAGATATAGCTAAACTTAGAAGAAAAGATTTTGGATTTGTATTTCAACAAAGCAGTCTTGTTTCTAATCTATCTTTATTTGAAAATGTAGCTGTATCAGGGTATTTATGCAAAGGTAAAAGTGTTAAAGAGGTTAATAAAAGAACTGATGAATTATTAAAAGCAGTAGGAGTTTATGAAGTTAAAAAACATCTACCAACACAAGTTTCAGGAGGACAGCAGCAAAGAGCAAGTATAGCAAGGGCATTAATTACTTCACCATCAATACTTTTTGCTGATGAACCAACAGGTGCTTTAAATTCAAAATCGGGTCAGGAAGTTTTAGATCTTTTAACTGTAGAAAATAGAAAAGGACAAAGTATTCTTATGGTTACTCATGATATTAAGGCAGCTGTAAGAGCAAATAGGATTATTTATATTGAGGATGGACGAATTGTTGGCGAATTAAGTTTATCACCATATGAAGAGACAGAAAGAAAATCAAGGAAAACTCAAATTCTTTCATGGCTTTCAAAGAAGGGGTGGTAGATATATGGCATTATGGTCTGTAATATGCGCTAATATTAAAAAGAAAAAGGGTAGTTTTATAGGTGTATTTATATTAATGTTTATAATTTCTGTTACTATTACAAGTATATTAAGTGCATATTTATCAGGATATGAAAGATATGATATTGCAAGTAAAGCAGAAAATGCTCCTGATATTATTAATGTGATATTTGAAAAAGATTATGATAAAACCTTTGAAAATAAGCTTAAATTACAGCAGGAAGTTGAAGAAGTAGAAAATATTAAGGGAATGAGATATAAACGTGATCTTAATATTAATTGTAAAGAATTTAGCAGCAGTATTTTAATATTTGTATATGAGCCCAAAACATTTAGTAATAAGTTAGAAAATGGAGATAGAATGAATATTCCTAAAGAAGGGGAAATATACTTACCAAAATTCTTTAAGGAAAAATATAATTGTACTATTGGTGATGAACTGACTTTTGCTTCAGAGGATAAGGAATGGACTTTTACTATTTCAGATTTTTTTGAAGACACAACTTTTGGAACAAGTGTTATGGGAAGAAAGAGAGTATATATAAATCCTTCTGATTTTGAAAAATTATATGATAGCAATAATAAGGAATTTGCTCATATTTCAGCATTATACACTATGTTGAAAGATGAATATAAAGGTCAGGGTGAGGTTATTAAAGATATAAATAAAGCTACATCTATTCAAAAGTATGGGGAAAGCGGTACTGTATTTGCAGAAAGTAAACAATATACTTTTATGATGCCAGATGTACTTTCAGCTATACTTTTAGGATTTAGCTGTTTGCTTTTAATAATTTTAATGATTGTAATAGCGCAGTCTATAGCTTCATCAATAGAAATGGAGTATAAGACCTATGGAATATTTAAAGCTATGGGTTTTAGTAATATTCAATTAAGGATAATTATCTTAATTGAATATATAATAGCATCCGTAGCAGGTATGATAATAGGGGCAATTGTAGGAGGATTTATTGAGGATTCTGTTGGTGAAATAATTTTAGATGGAACAGGTCTTTTCTGGGTAGGTGGTATAAAATATAAGGAATGTATTGGAGTATTTATAGGTATATTAATTATTTTAAGTTTTTTTATATTACTTTTTACAAGAAAAATAACAAGAATTTCTCCAGTAAGAGCAATTTCTTTTGGTAATGCACCTATTCATTTTTCAAGCAGGCTTAATTTTTCTTTAGGATCATTGGAATTTGTACCTTTATCAGTTAAGTTGGGATTTAAGCAGGTAGTAACTCATATAAAACAAAGTGTGGTACTAGTATTTATAATATGTATTTTAACTTTCTTTACAGTATCTATGTACTCTTTAGGAGAAATTCTTACAGGTGATACTATTGAAGAATTGTTTAACCCAACAGGATGTGATCTTTTGGTTTATTATAGT
>NZ_FPBY01000104.1:11449-12375 GCF_900116755.1 Clostridium sp. DSM 8431 | reverse complement strand
GAGAGAATCCACAAAAAATTTGCATAAAGATATAAAATTGAGAAAAACTTAGAATTTAATAGATTTTGTCCAATATAAAGGGGTTAATCCGATAAGTTATACAAATTTACATTCCATTATGGTACTACTTAAATGCTCCAACGATTCGCATATTAGCTTTTAATACTTGATTTACATTCCATTATGGTACTACTTAAATTTTATGTATTGCAAGGCATTACAATATTTATATTATATTTACATTCCATTATGGTACTACTTAAATTATATATAGAACTATATCCCTGTTTTTAAACTTTAAATTTACATTCCATTATGGTACTACTTAAATTAACATAATTTTAAAAAAGTAAAGGAGATTTTTATTAATTTACATTCCATTATGGTACTACTTAAATTGACGCATAAAAATATCAACCGTATTCTTTTGAATATTTACATTCCATTATGGTACTACTTAAATAATAATACAGTTGTGACTAATAATGTATCTACTACAATTTACATTCCATTATGGTACTACTTAAATGAAACTACAATTAAAAAAGAGGAGATGTTTTAAAAATTTACATTCCATTATGGTACTACTTAAATCATCTGTAGCTGCAACATTAGGAACATTAATTAGTACATTTACATTCCATTATGGTACTACTTAAATAAAAGTAGAAGGCTTATACCTGGTATAGATTATAGAAATTTACATTCCATTATGGTACTACTTAAATTTAAATCAACTGTATTAGGTGTAATTTCTAGTATACAATTTACATTCCATTATGGTACTACTTAAATACTCCATTACACTTTCCATTACCGGAGCAAATTCGGAATTTACATTCCATTATGGTACTACTTAAATACCATTAAAAAGAAAAAGAATAGTTCTATGAATGTATTTACATTCCATTATGGTACTACTTAAA
>NZ_FPBY01000104.1:0-11439 GCF_900116755.1 Clostridium sp. DSM 8431 | reverse complement strand
TTACATTCCATTATGGTACTACTTAAATTTATTTAAAAGGCAAGGGATAAGAAATATAAAACAAATTTACATTCCATTATGGTACTACTTAAATATATCTAAAAATAATTCTGAAGGTATTGAACATGAATTTACATTCCATTATGGTACTACTTAAATCACTATATCTCTTAAACGTGAATACATTGCATCCAAATTTACATTCCATTATGGTACTACTTAAATATAAAGCTATGTGAAAATACTAAGTATTTAACTATATTTACATTCCATTATGGTACTACTTAAATTTCCTACTAAAGAAATACCACGTAAAATATTATTCTAATTTACATTCCATTATGGTACTACTTAAATTTTTTAAGCTTTTTATTATTTATTTTTATTAGTATATCATTTACATTCCATTATGGTACTACTTAAATTTTTTCTACACTATCAAGTTTATCAATATTACTTCTATTTACATTCCATTATGGTACTACTTAAATTTGCCATTTTTTCTTGAAAATCTTGACCTGTAGTATAATTTACATTCCATTATGGTACTACTTAAATGCTAAAAAATTTATAGAAGATTATAGATTTTCAATATTATTTACATTCCATTATGGTACTACTTAAATCTATCATCTTCAAATTCTCCTTCTCATTTTTATATATTTACATTCCATTATGGTACTACTTAAATATTCTATTTCTCCATACACACGTTTCATTGCTTCGCATTTACATTCCATTATGGTACTACTTAAATTTTATATCCATGTTTTTTAAACCAGTCAATAAGTTCATTTACATTCCATTATGGTACTACTTAAATGTTTTTCTTTTGAAGTTTCTTTAAAGTTTTATCTGCATTTACATTCCATTATGGTACTACTTAAATATATCTGCTGTTTAGGAAAGATATTATATCACATAGATTTACATTCCATTATGGTACTACTTAAATTATAAAATAGAATACTAGTTTTTATACTTTAAGAATATTTACATTCCATTATGGTACTACTTAAATCAACTTTTCTACTTGTTTGTAATGAATATTTTTAATTTACATTCCATTATGGTACTACTTAAATCATTAGTTAAATTACGTTTTTTCAAGCATTTTGATATATTTACATTCCATTATGGTACTACTTAAATATAGATACATTAGAAGGTGTGATGCACGCATCAATATTTACATTCCATTATGGTACTACTTAAATTCTATCCATAACTGCTGCATTAGGAACATAATCTTTATTTACATTCCATTATGGTACTACTTAAATAAATCTAATATTATTGTTTGTTGTATATACCATAACATTTACATTCCATTATGGTACTACTTAAATGGAAAATGCGGAAGTAGGGTTAGAGTTAAATATGCTATTTACATTCCATTATGGTACTACTTAAATGTTAAAATCTTTAACCATTACTGTAGCTTTAAATGCATTTACATTCCATTATGGTACTACTTAAATTTCTAATAAATATCTAGAAAAACAAGTTTCATACTGATTTACATTCCATTATGGTACTACTTAAATGCGCAAATAGAGTTTAAAGGCAAACATTATAACTTATTTACATTCCATTATGGTACTACTTAAATCATTAATCACCATATCTCTTATGTTTTAATTTAAAAATTTACATTCCATTATGGTACTACTTAAATAATAAGCAGTAAAAAATTATTAAAAAATAATACTAGATTTACATTCCATTATGGTACTACTTAAATTGACTTGCAAAATCATTGTATTCTTTAAAATTACTAAATTTACATTCCATTATGGTACTACTTAAATTAAAGTTGGTTTTACAGATTGGAGAGGAGAAAGGAAATTTACATTCCATTATGGTACTACTTAAATTACAATTATTGATTTATAATAATTCTCAGAAAGGATATTTACATTCCATTATGGTACTACTTAAATCTACATATAATTTTTCAGCTTGGACAAGTTTTATTGAATTTACATTCCATTATGGTACTACTTAAATAAATGATAATTCGGAAGATAACTTTAATAGTGGAAATAATTTACATTCCATTATGGTACTACTTAAATCCGTTTATTATAATCTATTAAGTCTAAATATATAAATTACATTTCTTTGTCTATCTAAAAAAATGTAATGATTTATTTAGTAAAATATAATACTATTTTTCTATATAATTCAAACAAAATAGTTATAATTATTTGTTTTGTCTATCCCAGTATATTTTAGCATTATCTTAGGTAGACAATCAAATAAAATTGCTATTTTTATCCTCTTCTATACCCCAAAATTCTTTTTGCAACCACCTCTCATTTCGGCTTTTAAAAATTATTACCGAATCACTATGACTTCTTATAACATTATTTAATTCATATTTAAGTTTTATCAATTGACCCTCTGATAATTCTCCTTCAAACACTGAATTCTGTATATGACTCAAATATTTTTTACAAATTTTAAATGTTCTATTTAATATTCTTTTTCCATAATCATCAGTTTTTATATCATAAACAAGTATAATATACATAAATTCACCTACCACCATATTTTGAATGGTTCATACTCTTTCTCTCCTAAGAGATGCTTTATAATTTTATAACATTCTAGTTTTAGCATATATTCATATGAAACATTTTTGTTTAAGTCTTTATGTTTTATTGTTGTTTGCAATTTTCCTTCTAATTCTGCTGCTATAGTCTTAGATGCTTCCTTTTTTAAATGAAGATAATTTAAATTTTTAGTAAAACTCTTTTCTGTTATTTGTCTCTTATTTAAGAGTGAGAATATGAGCCTATCTGCAATTAAGGGTTTAAAAATTTCTGAAATATCAAGACTCAAAGAAAATCTTCTTTCACTTGGTTCATGAAGATAACTTATAGTTGGATTAAGTTGAGTATTATAAATAGCTCCTAAAGTTTTTGTATAAACTAGTGTATTGATATATGAAATTAGTGTATTAATCATATTATCTGGTGGTTGTTTTACTCTTTTTTCAAAATTAATCTCTTGATCAACCATTATATTCCATGCCTGATAATAAGTTTTTCTTATGTTACCTTCATATCCCATAAGCTCTTTTATACTTTGTGTTTTATAGATGTCTTTTCTAAACGCTTCAATTTTATTCATATAACTCTTAACATCTTTACCTCGGCCATTATAATATCTTAAATTTCTATAAATATTATAACTTGCTCCATCTATAAATTTTTGAGCTAAGGATAAACGCTTACTATTATCCATATAATGTTGAGTTTGATTGATAAGCAAGTTTCCTGAAACTAATTTCTTTCTAGGTTCAAAACTACCTGTATAAAAACTATAATAATTAAAAAAATGAACCACTATTCCATATTGAGATAAAAAATTAATAATATTAGTATTAAAATCCATATCTGACATTACATATATTTCACCAACAGTTTCAATTGGAATATATCTCTTACTACCTTCTTCATCTACAAATTCAATTGAATTATCCTTTCTTTTTAAGTTCCCATTATTATAAATATAATAACTTCTCTTCATAAATTCTCACCCTTCCTTTATACAAAACATAAATCATAATATGCACAATTCTTACATATCCTTTTCTTTTGTAGCTCCAAAGGTTTCTCTTTTTTTACTATAATTATTATATCTTTTAATATTTCTTCGATTTTCTCTATATCCTCTTCATTCAATTCAACTTCTATTGTTTGCTTTAATAATGGATAATCAATTTTACCTTTAATATTATCTACACCATTCTGTTTTAAATAATATAAATAATATTTCACTTGTAAAATTGAAGCCTCTTCAATTTTATTACTTTTCTTAACTTCATGAAGAATACCTTTGCTCCTAATGAAATCAATATTAATAATATTATTGATATTGATGTGTTTTTCATCACGCTTATAAGTCTCCTCATCTATAATTTTGCCAATTTGAACATTCTCACTATTACTTTCCATAGATATTTCATTGTAGAAATACCATAATTTACGTTTGCAAACTGCATAATAATAAACCATAACCCCTGTTATATCTTTCTCCACTTATACCACTCCTTAATATAATTAAAATATCACAGCTTTATTAAATTCCTCCCCATATTTTTTCTTCTTATACCCACTTTCATCATAAATACAATCTATCACTTTTATATAATCATTTTTGAATCTGCTTAAAGACACCCTATCATATGGAATTGCTGTTCCCTTACTCCTTGCTCTTTCATAATTTTGTATATCTCCAAGATAAACAGATACAGTATATTTCATTATCTGATCTCTATACTTTGCTCTATCAAATTCACTAAGCTCATAGTCTAAAAGTTTTTCTTGAATATATTTTATGGTACCTAGATTTTCTTCATAAACAGAACCCGGTATTATATCCTGGCTTAAAATATTTCTTAAATTTTTATCTTTAATATCAAACTTATAAGGTGGAATCAAACTTATATATTCATAAACATCATTAAATGTTCTTATATAATCACTATCTTTTAAATTATCATAAGTAAGATATTTATCTATAAGCTTTATTTT
This sequence comes from Clostridium sp. DSM 8431, assembly GCF_900116755.1. Taxonomy (GTDB): domain Bacteria; phylum Bacillota; class Clostridia; order Clostridiales; family Clostridiaceae; genus Clostridium. The sequence goes on along the minus strand of NZ_FPBY01000104.1, from coordinate 6,895 downwards.
TTCTTCTTCACTTAAAATTCCATCACAAGATAAAGTAGCTTCCTTAGACAAATTAAATAAGGTCTTATCTATAAAACCTTTATCTCCATCAATAAAATATTTCTCATTAATCTGACAATAGACAAAACAGTTATATTCATCTATATTTTTAACACCTTTTCTATTACATCTTCCTAATCTTTGAAATAAAGAATTAAGTTCTTGAAGTTCCGTAAATAGATAATCAAAATCTATATCAAGACTTGCTTCAACTATTGAAGTTGCTATCCAAATACAATTTTTTTTGTATATTTCTCCATGCTCATCAAATGTTCTACCATCGCTCATAATCTGAGATTCCTTTTCAAGCCTTTCTTTCCTGATAAACTTACTATGAAGTATATTAATTTCACAATTTTCAATACTCTCCTCGTTATTTAATTCCTCATATATCTTCTGTGCTTCTTTAATGGTGTTGCACACAACCAGAACTTTATTACTTTTATCCTTTTTCTTGTTTTCTAAGTATCTTTCTTTAATATCCTCAGCACATATTTTTTTATCCAAAACTTTAATATTATGTCTCTTCAAATCAGTTATAAATGGTTTATCATTTTCTATAAAATTAATTTTTCTTTTAAGAAAATACTTAACAAAAGGCGGTAATGTTGCTGTCAATATTGCAATCTTCCCTCCCATTTCATTAACTTTTTCAATACCATAAATGAGGTAAGCTAAAAGCTCTGGTCCATATGCCTGTATTTCATCAATAACAATTTTAGAATAGGAAAGGGTTGTTAATTTTAATTCATAACTTGGATATTTAAAAACAAAATCAAAAATGGAATCCATTGTTGCAATATTAAGTGGAATTGCAAGCTGTTTTCCAGTCTTTTCATACTCAATAAGTTTATTTTCTTCTGATTCATACTCATAATTATTTATATAATACTCAAGTGAACTAGAATGAAGAATAGCAAGTCTCTTTTCTATTCTTTCATTATTTAGTATATTGTTCCTCACTCTATCATAAATTGCATTAATAGCAGCTCTTATAGGTAATATAAAAAAACCTTTATTATCTCCCATCCATAACAAGCCACCTTCTGTCTTTCCCATTCCTGTTTGAGCTACTGCAATAATATTAGAACTTGTATTTTGTATACAAAAGTTTTGTAATTCATTCCACTTAGCAGTAATCTTATTTTTTTGCCATACCTTTAAAAGTCTATCCATATTTCCCCTTAAAAAATCAGCTGGATACTCAATAATTTTATTACTACTTGCTGAATAATCACATTTATGAAGATAACCTTTTATTTTTATAGCATCTATATCTTTGACAATCTCAGCCAAAAGCGACTTAGTCCTCCTTTTTACATTTACTGTTTTAAATTCTTTTAATAATTTATCTATCAGTTCTTTTTTATTAGACAACTCTTCATAATTATTACAATAATAATGATGGTTAAATACTGCATGAGACACCCTTATATAATCATCTTTTGTCTCAAAAGAATTCGGATCAATAAAGTATAATGATAATATATTATGAGAAACCTCTATATCTTCTTTAAATCTTCCTCCTTTTTTTAATCTTTTCTGAAACTCTACATTTAGCTTTCCTAAATCATGATATATAATTGCTTTTTCAACAAGTTCATATATTCTTTTATCCTCTATATAACCATATTCATTAAGAATATTTAATTCATTCAAAAGATCCTCTGTATGTTCATAAATTGTTTTATCTTCTTTGGCTGATCTATTTTTTATCAGTTTAAGTGTTTCGTTATCTAGTATCTTAAATATATCCTTCATTATTGCCTCCTAAAAAAGCAGAGGTAATTTTACCACTGCTTTTATCAAATAAAATTAACTATATATGTTTTATCTCCATAATCATCAATAAGTACATTTTCACTAGTCTTATCAATGTAATAATTAGATGCATATAATACTTTCTTTTTATTAAACTGCCTTTTTCCATCTACTAAATCATAATTTTTGTTAAGATAATACTTTGTTCCAGTAATAGCTCTATCAGCTTCTGCCTTATCAAAAAAAATATTCTCTTCCAAAACATCATTAAAATTTAAAAATGCTGAATTATCGCTAAATACCTCTAATTCATCACTTTCTTTTAACTCTACAAAACAACATTCCTCAATGTTAACAAAGTCTTCACTACGTCCTATAGACTTTAGATTATAAATATTTTCTTCTATATCATTCAAAGTACTTTCATCACTTCTGACATGTATAACAAGGCTTATATTATTTAATATTTCATAAAACTTAAGTGATGTGGTAAGAGATCTAAACTTAGAAAAAGGTTTGGTATAATTTTCATTTTCGTATTGACTAAATTTCTCTTTAAATTCTTTTTCTTGTCTTTTAACTTCCTTTTCTTCTGTAGTTATCTTAATATATTCTTCACTTTTCTTATCATGACGTTTTTTCAAATCAGCAAGTTCCTTTTTCTTATTCTTAAAGTTTTGAACTTTTTCTTTATAATCATTCTTTTTATAGGTATCAATTTCATCTTTTAATTTTTTAAGATTTCTATACTCATCTAATAATTCTTTATTAAATACCTGAATAGTTTTACCTTCTCTAAAACTATTACCTTGAGACTTTTTAGCAGCAGCTACCTTTTCATATGCTCTTGAAAGCATACTTTCATTCTTCATCTTTACTAATATTCCTCTATCATCCATTATAGAATTTAAAAAACAATAATCAGTATATGGTTCTCTATGCATTGACTCATATTTCCCCTGAATGCTTATATCCATGGGATGATATTCTTTATAGGAACAAGCATTATGAATAGCTCCAATTATTGTTGAAACTGGAGGAAGAGGATATGTCATCTTATTATCTAAAGCCTCTTCTTTTTTATAATTTGCACTGCTCTGAGTAAGGCATATCCTTAATACTTTCATAAATTTCATCCACCTTAAATATTATAATATTCATTTACATTTTTCTTTAATTGAGCAAAAAACTCAGAAACAGCTACCGGATTAAGTTCTCTATTTATTTCTTCTTCATTTTTAAATACCCTGCTTTCAAGCATTCCAACTTTATAACCCTTATTTATTTTTGATTTAAGATCTGGACTTACAATAAGTTTATCATTTTCAACTTTAACTACATTTTCAAAATAATGAGTCTTTCTATCACTTAATCCACCTACTATAAATACAGGCTCTGAATTATCTAAATTTCCTTTTACAGTAAGGCTTAAATTTTCTACTGCTTCAAGTAGCATATTAACTCTCTCAGCTTTTTCAGTATTTTGTGCTTCCTGATATCCTTCTTCATCCTTAAAGTTATCATCCTTACCTATCATTTCTAAATCTATTGTTAAGCTATAAACTTTAAAAGACTTATCATATTCATATTGGTATGGCATAAGGCCAGCATTCTTCAATTCAACTTTATTATTATCTGCATAATTATTAGCTAAATATAAATTGTTATGAAATCTTGTTTCATTTACAAAGCTCTCACAAGAAATTGCATCTGTAACATAAAAAGAACTATTTCTTATATTAGTTGTTCCCTTAGTACTCATATATCCACCTTCAAGCGCTCTACAATTTGTAGCGTTTAAATCTTTTCCTACCCTCTTCTGTACTGCTCCGTCAACTTCGGTTTCTAAATCATCATACATTCCACTCTGAACCATGATAGCATTTTTTAAACTTTCACGACTTCTAATTGTATAAACCTTACCATTTCTAAATATTTTCTGTACACTTGCTATATTTCCTAACCCTTCTGAATAATTTGCTGTCATATTTGCAACAACTGTTATAGTTACCGATTTTATTTTATTCATAGTTTTCACCCCTAATTTTTTGTTAATTCTTTGCATTATCATTTCTATTAGTATCTTTACTTAATGCATTTATAAATGTATATACTAAATCTTTATTATCTTCAAAACTATCAAATAAATCATATACAAAACCAAATTCTACATTGCTATAATTAGATAATTGTAATAATATCTGGCATGCTCTATCATAGTCTTTAAATATTACTGAACTAGTAAGCTTTTGCCTATATGATTCTATTTTGTTATTTTCAATTTTGCCCGCAACTTGTTTTGCACAGGCATAGGCCCCTTTTAATTTATCATTCATATTTCCTTCACCTCTCATTAATATGTTAATTTTTATTAATTGGGAAACAATATATGCTCTTTTCTCTTTCAAAAATAATTCAATAAGGTCATCAAGATATATATCATTTAAAATATCATTCATGACCTCGCATTGAATATTTCTATAAAACTTCTCTGTAACCTTAAATAAAATATTTAATGCTTCATAATCCACATTGTTATTAGATAAACTTTTAAGAATATCAATATTTTTCTTTCTTATATAGAGAGTTTCAAAAAAATCGTTATCTACATTTTTTACTATTACTTCTACATCTCTTTTAATAAAATCAGAGCTTTCTATTATTCCTTTAAAAAATGCCTGCCTTGAATTTTTCACCTTTTCATCTTTATTTTTTAAAGATTTTTCTAATATTTTAGATGTAATTTTTAATCTACTAATATTAAAATTATCGTTAATAAAGAAGGTTTCTCTATCTCCATAAAATGCAAATGGTATAAAATCAAATTCTTTAATATCTTGAGACACAAAATTATTCATAACAAAGTTGTATGCTGTAGATTTTCCTTTTTTACCAGAGTCAATATAATATCCAAGTAGTCTACAATAACCTTGAGACTCATTAAATATCTGATTTGTATTAGCATAGTCTGCATACATGTCACTTTTAAGTCTAAAAGTTTCTTTAATTAAAGAATCTCTATTTTCATTTAATAAATTTAAAATCATTTCTTTATTGCTACCATTAAATTTTGTTTTTCCAAAAACATTTTTCATTACTGTATTAGCTTTTAATTTTTCATTTACAGTCTTTATCTGCTCATCCGATAACTCTGATTCTTTTAATATATTCTCTATTACTTTATGATGAAATCTTTCCCCATATTTATTTTCTACAAAATTCAAATATCTGTCTTCAGTAATATCTATTTGGTTATAAAGAATAGCATCATCATTCATTTCATATTGTATGTTATGATAATCAAAATACTGCATAAGTCCAACTATAGCTGCACTAAATCTCCAATCAGAAGGTTCAAGCATAGTATCATAATTTCTATTTTCTAAACTTGTCTTCATAATTTCCCCTTTCTACTGTAAATCTTGTGTTACTAAATCAACCATTCCAAAACCACATGATTTACGACTTCCTATACCTGAATCATATAAATATTGCAATACAGCTTTATTTCCACAAAGCTCAAACGTTCCAACACTTACATCAATATATCTATCATAATGTTTTACAACTACTTTTCTGAATTGAATAGGATTAACCCTTATCTCATCAATATATTTAGTAGAAAAGCCTGCCTCAATAAGCCCATTACTAATTACATAATTTAACTTTTCTCTAAATTCCTCATCATTATAAACATAATACTTATCTGTATTCCTTTCCCTGTTATGTTCTCTCACACAAATTGCACTGCCATGAGATGTTTTAAAAATCACTCGATTATTTACTATTTCATAACGTTTACTATTCTTTATAGATTTTAGAGTCATACAATTATTCTTTTCTAATGGAAAAGGCTTATTTTTTTGGCCAATAAACGCACTAAAAAGTTTCAATCCTACTTTATTATTTTCACTAATAGAAAATGAAATCTTAATTTCATTTGAATCAATTATAATTTCATTCTTTAAAAATTTGGACTTAGGAAAAATTACAGTAAAACAATAATTCTTCTGCCTAGTATCTTTAAAAAATTCTTCAAAGTATTTGCCATTATTACACTCAGTTAAAGCTTTTTTTATATAGCTTAAAATAACTCTCCTGTATTCTATAGGAAATCTTTTTTCTTTTAATGTCAATATTAAATCAAATCTCATTTTATCCTCCTTTTTATTTTTATATAATTATAACATATTTGAAATGTTTTGTTTATATAATTACACATTTGTATTAAAATGTATTTTATAAAAATAAAATGCCACCCCATATTTTAAAGCAAAAATATCATAAAATATGTCTATGATGTTTTTTCTATATCTTATATTATTCTTTATACTTATTATCTTCTATGTACTCTTTCCTAATCTATTTCTTAGGATCATAAAGCTCCTGAACTTTAATATCTAATTCTTTAGATTCTCCTTTTTGTAATTTGATTTTACTTTTTAACTCCATAGTCTCCCCTCCATTAACCTATTAAGCTTACTATTAGCCTCTTCATCTGAATCTTTAAGATTATTAATGCTGCTCTTAATATCTTTCATATCTTTTCTTAATTCATCAATTTCTTTATGAATCTCATTAAGATGTTTATCTACTCCATTAGAAAGTGTATTCCACATCTCTATCAAGTATCATTTTAGAAAATATAAGCTCCTTAGTTTCACTGTCATAATAATTAAAATGAAGAGGAATTATTGTAATTATTAGGTATATTTGTATAAAACAAGTCCCTGCAGTGCAGAGGCCAAATGTCAGCTGAGCTATTAAGCTTAATAAATCATTCCAACTCTTTCTATATCTATTTTATTAGCTATAATAGTGCAAAAATGCTTGAATAATTTTACAACTGAATAAAATAAAAAAACATTTATGATAAATCTCTGTTATAATTAAGTTCCTACACAAAATTCAACAAGGAGATACATAAATGTTTCAGAACACAATTATATCAAACGAACCATTAATATACAAATTTTTTAATCAATTAAATTTTGATTTTTACTTAACAAATCCTCAGTTAAAGCATTTAGAAAATATCATGAATGCTATGATATCTAAAGGCTTTAATGGTAAGATTTCCGACATAGCGGAGCTT
>NZ_FPBY01000269.1 GCF_900116755.1 Clostridium sp. DSM 8431 | reverse complement strand
GACGTTGCTAGGTAATATGGCTCGATAGCTCAGTCGGTAGAGCAGAGGACTGAAAATCCTCGTGTCCCTGGTTCGATTCCAGGTCGAGCCACCAGGTATGGCGCTATAGCCAAGTGGTAAGGCAGAAGTCTGCAAAACTTTTATTCCCCAGTTCAAGTCTGGGTGGCGCCTCCATACGAAAACCCTTAGAAGTAATTCTAAGGGTTTTATTTTTGTTTAAAAATTATGTTAGAGAAAGTAATTTTATTAGATATAAAATATGGAGTTATCCATTTTTTTATAAATTAATAATGTTAACAAATTACCCACAGAAGTTATAAAAATATAATCATTATAAAACATATATTGTGGATAACTAAGATAGAAAGTTATCTAGTATAGTAAGAGAATTATTTTGACATGAAAACTTAGCTTTACACCCAATAGGAAGGGTAATATTAGGATAACTATGTCCTATAGGCATATTAACTATTATAGGAATATTTAGAGGTTTTAATCTATCATTAATAATTTCCTCTATATTAAAGCTTTTAGAATAATCATTTAAGGCACAATCGGTAAAGTTTCCGAGTATTATTCCATGACAACTCTTAAGTTTTTTGGCATAGATTAATTGAGTAAGCATTCGATCAATAGCATAGGGAGCTTCATTTATTTCTTCAATTAATAGAATAGAATTTTTAGTATCTACTTCAAAGGGAGTTCCTAATGAAGAACACATCATAACTAAATTACCACCACATATTTTTCCCTCAAATGATTTTTTATTAATATAAGATATTTGATTCATATCATTAAGATTATATATATAATTTTTTGAGCAACATGAAGATATATCTAGGAATGAATTCAAAGTTTCTTCATCATTAAAATTAGATTTAATCATTGGTCCATGAAAAGTTATTAAACCTAATTTTGAAAAGTAATTTAATAAGAGAGTTATATCACTAAAACCACAAAAGAATTTTGGATTTTTTTTTATTAGTTTTTTATCTATATATTTCATCATACGTATAGATCCATATCCACCTCTCAAACATACAATTCCATCAATAGATTTATCAGCAAACATATTGTTTAGATCCATGGCTCTACATTTATCACTTCCTGCAAGATATCCATACTTATCATATACATGAGGTGCTATTTTAATTTTATATCCTGTTAGAGTTCTAAAAGTATTAATTTTCTCATTTATTATACTTTTATCTTCACAGGATGCAGGTGAAATTATACCAATTGTAGATGAAGTGTTTAGCGCTTTACCTTTTAGCATAGAAATACCTCCATAAATTAAAAAGAGAGCAATAAGTGCTTTCCTTAGTATCATATATATTATGAAAAAAATTACTATTTGTGCTAGCTAAACATATCTTTCTTATATAGGAAGAATGCAACTATGCCACATATTCCAATTGTTATAAATACTACTATTGGAAATGCATTTGGATTGTCACTAAGTGGTAAAGGTATATTCATACCATATACTCCGGACATGATTGTTGGTATAGATAATAGTACTGTAATAGAAGCTAATACTTTCATTACTATATTAAGATTATTGGATATAACTGAAGCAAAAAAGTCCATGGTACTAGCTAGAATGTTACTGTATATTTCAGTCATTTCTATAGCTTGTTTATTTTCAATAATTACATCTTCTAATACATCTTTATCTTCTTCATATTTTTGCATTATATCAAGCTTTAACATTTTTTCTAATGTGATTTCATTAGCCTTTAATGAAGTTGAAAAATAGACTAATGATTTTTCAAGAGAATGCAATTGTATTAACTCTCTATTTTTCATTGACTTATGAAGTCTTTTTTCAATCATTAAACTTTTTTTATCTATTTGTCTTAAATATAAAAGATAATATGTAGATATTCTATTTAATATCTGAAGTATAAATCTTGATTTCTTAAATGTAAAAAAGGATTTAATTTTCCCATTTACAAAGTCAGTTAATACTTTACTATTTTTTAAACATATTGTTATAAGTTGATTTTCAGTATGAATAATAGCAAGTGGATAAGTATCATATGTTAAGGAATTATCCTCCATTTCAGTGAAAGGGATATCCACAATAACAATTATATTTCCATCTTCAATATCTATACGTGAAGTTTCAGCATCATCTAGTGGTGCTTTTAAGAAATCTAAAGAAACACCAGTTTTTTTAGAAAGTAAGATAAGTTCTTCATCTGATGGAGCAACTACATTTATCCAACAGCCTTGCTCTATATCATCTAGTAAGTTTAAGGTTGGGGCATGTTCACTTGAACTTTTATAAATTTGAATCATTTCATAACCTGCTACTCAAAATATGGACAATTATACCCATATCGAGATTATTCCTTCTTCATCCTGTCTCATTTTGTTCCATAGAACTACTTTGATTTGATATAACAGTCCAAAGGCGTAAATTCCGAACTAGCCATCCGTACATATCTATAATTGCTTTTACTATGCTATATTATAGATTTTTGCATCTCTTAAATTAAGACTTGCATTATAATCTCTATTTTCAATATATCCACATTCACATTTGTAAATTCTATCTTTAAGTTTTAAATCCTTTTTTATAGAACCACAAGAGTGGCATAATTTGCTTGAAGGGTAAAACCTATCAACAATTCTTAATTCAATTCCTAAAGCATGACATTTATTAGT